>JADLHL010000244.1 GCA_020848815.1 Chitinophagaceae bacterium
ATGGTATGCTGCTTTTTAACCACGGAGAAAAAGGAGTACACACAAAGAACACAGTGTTACTCTGTGTATGCATCTTATTCCTCAGTTGTTAGTTTATTAATCTTACTGCGTCTTTTGCAAAGTAGGTTGCTATCAAATCGGCGCCGGCTCTTTTGATAGAAGTAAGCACTTCCAGAATGGCTTTGTCTTCATTGATCCAACCCATTTTTGCGGCGGCTTTTATCATGGCGTATTCACCGCTGATGTTGTAAGCACTCACGGGTACATCGCTGATGTTTTTTACTTCGCGGATGATATCGAGATAGCTCAAAGCAGGTTTTACCATCACTATATCGGCACCTTCTTCTATATCCATCATCACTTCTTTCACAGCTTCGGTACGGTTGGCATAATCCATCTGATACGTCTTCTTATCGCCAAAGCCGGGGGCACTATCCAATGCATCGCGGAAAGGACCATAAAAACAAGAAGCGTACTTGGCGCTGTACGCCATAATGCCTGTTTTGGTAAAATTATTTTCTTCCAACGCCAGCCGAATGGCTTCAATGCGGCCATCCATCATGTCGCTGGGCGCCACCATATCGGCGCCGGCCTGTGCATGGCTCACACTCATTTGCGCCAGCACTGCTACGGTGGCATCGTTTACAATTTCACCATTCTCTACAATGCCATCATGGCCGTAAGAGCTAAACGGATCGAGGGCTACATCGGTCATCACATACATGTCCGGACAAGCTTCTTTCACTATACGAATACTGCGCTGCATCAATCCATTTGGGTTAATGGCTTCAGTGCCTTTGTTGTCTTTCAGTTCATCGGCACATTTGATGAATAACAACACACTTTTCAAACCCATCGCCCACAGTTCTTTCACTTCTTTCGCCAGATTATCGAGGCTTAGGCGATAGTAGTTGGGCATAGAAGCGATTTCTTCTTTTACACCCGTGCCTTCCACTACAAACAACGGCACTATGAAATCATTGGGCGATAGAATGGTTTCGGCCACCATACTGCGAATAGCTGGCGACTGGCGAAGAATGCGGTTGCGTCTGGTAAGTATCATAACAGAGAATTAGTCAATGAGTGAATAGGTCAATAAGTGAATAGGTCAATAAGTGAATAGGTCAATGAGTGAATAGGTCAATGAGTGAATAGGTCAATAAGTGAATGTATCACTCAAATCAACAGCTGTAGGAGTACTTAGATGATTAGCAGGTATTGGATTGTTGTGCCCAATTATTTCTTTCTTCATCCGACAGGTAATGTACCCAATCGACAGGATGCAGACAAGCTTGCAATAATGCGTCTTCTGCACTACCTGCTGCTGGTTGATAATTGTATTCGAAACGAACGGTAGGCGGCAGACTCATGAGAATACTTTCTGTACGGCCATTGGTTTTTAAGCCAAACAAAGTACCACGGTCGTGCACCAAATTGAACTCTACATAACGGCCACGGCGAATTTCCTGCCAATACTTTTGCTCCGGCGTAAATGCATGTGCTTTATACTTTGATACAATGGGCAAATACGCATCCAGAAATGCATAACCGCATTTGTTGGCCAGTGTAAGCCAGGTATCTACAGTGTAGGCATCTGCTGCACGTTTGTGATCGTAGAAAATACCACCAATACCACGCCGTTCATTACCCCGGTGTGTATTCACAAAGTAGTTGTCGCAGGTAGTTTTAAACTCCGGATAAAAGGCTTTGTCTACCGCATCGCATGCCTGCTTGAAAGTTTGATGAAAATGCCGGCAGCATTGCGCATCGATATAATAAGGGGTCAAATCGGTGCCGCCACCAAACCAGCGATCTATCACTTCACCTGCTGCATTGTACAATTCAAACATGCGGTAGTTGAAGTGAATGGTAGGCACCAAGGGATTGAACGGATGAATGACAGAAGAAATGCCAGCTGCAAACCAGCGATCACCATTGATGTTGAGTTGCCGCTGCATCACCGGTGTTACTTCACCAAACACCACAGAAGTATTGACGCCACCTTTCTCAAACACATTACCATGTGCTATCACACGGGTTTTACCACCACCACCTTCGGGGCGCTGCCACTCATCTTCTACAAAATGAGCTTTACCATCTGCCTGTTCTAAAGCAGCGCAAAGATCATCTTGCAACTGATGAATGAATGCGATGAATTGTTCTTTCACTTCCATGTATTGATGAATACTTTTTTACCACAGAGGGGTGTGAGTTTTTTTTCGCACAGAGCTACGGAGGTCACAGAGATAATTGCCTTCGGCAATGATTGCGTTATGCCTTATGCTACGCCCCGTACTCCTTCACCGCATCCACAAATGCTTTGGCATGATCTACCGGCACACCGGGTGTAATACCGTGACCGAGGTTGGCAATGTAATGCTGTGTGCCAAAAGCATCAATCATTTGCTTCACCCGCTGCTTGATTTGCGGAATGGGTGCTAATAAATATGCCGGATCAAAATTGCCTTGTAAGGTAATGCTGCTGTTGGTTAAAGAACGTGCAGTGGCTGCATCTATACACCAATCGATACCAATACCCGATGCTCCGCTGGCGGCCAATGCAGGCAATGCATACCAGCTGCCTTTGGGGAACAAAATAACAGGCGCATGTGGCTGTAAAGCCTGTGCAATCTGCACCAGATAAGGTTGTGCAAAGGCTTCAAAATCTTGCTTGCTGAGCGAACCGCTCCAGCTATCAAATACTTGTACCACATCGGCTCCTGCTGCCACTTGTGCTTTCAGGTAAGCGATGGTGATATCCGTAATTTTTTGCAGCAATGCATGTGCCAGTTGTGGTTGCGTAAAGCAAAACTTCTTGGCTTTCTCCCATGTTTTGCTGCCCTTTCCTTCTACCATGTAGCACAAAATGGTAAACGGTGCACCGGCAAAACCAATGAGTGGCACACGACCATTGAGTTGTTGCTTGGTGAGTGTCAGCGCCTGCATTACATAGCCCAGACTTTCTTCTACATTTTCAGTAATGAGTGCATCAATATCTGCTTGTGATTTGATGGTGTTGGGCAATGAAGGACCCTTGCCTTCTTCCATCAATACCTCTACGCCCATGGCTTGAGGTATCACCAAAATGTCGGAGAAAATAATGGCGGCATCTGTACCTACAATATCAATGGGCTGCAACGTGATTTCAGCAGCCAGCTCCGGCGTTTGCACACGGGTAAAGAAATCATACTTCGCTTTCAAGGCGAGGTACTCGGGCAAATAACGGCCTGCCTGACGCATCATCCACACAGGTGGGCGTTGGAGTTTTTCTCCTTTCAATGCCCGCAACAACAAATCGTTTTGTAACATGCTTTTGTTTTATCGCTTTATTCAACCGGTTTTTGCGAAGCAGTATACCAGTTGAGAAATGTTTCAATCATCGCTTCTTTTCCTGCCGCATTGGCTACAACTATATTGCTGTAGCCAGCAGTTTGTAACGCTTGTGCAGTGGTGCTGCCAATGGCAAACAACGCTGTTGTGTGCGGCACCGAGTTCACCGCAAAAAAACTGCGTACAGCACTTGGGCTGAAGAACAACACTGCATCATAGGGTTGGTTGACTGAAACCGGTATTTCATGTGTATGATACACCACCAACTCTTGCAGCGGCACTCCATGCTGCTGCAAATAATCCGGCAGCTCATGCCGGCGGATATTGCTGCAAAAAAATACGGCTCCATCCTTTGCAGGCAAGGCTACAATATGCTTTGCCAAATCCAATGCATCGCTGCCCGTAGCTACAACCGTGCTGTTGGTAAAATGCTGTTGCACCAACTGCAAAGTGGTTTGTCCAATGCAGGCAATCTGCCATTCGGGCCGAAACCCTTGCAACATGGCAGCTACCGCTTCTACCGCATTCATGCTGGTAAAAATGACGAGCTGCTGCTGTGCTGCCAATGCCCGTATTTGTTGTGTGAGTGATGCATCTTGCACCGCAATGGTACGTATGCACTCCGCCACATCTACACTTACTCCCGCTTGCTGCAATGCAGCCATACTGGCAGCATCGAGTGGGCGGGTGCTTAGTAAGGCAAATGGCTGGCTCATTTATTTATTGAATTTTTCAATGAAAGCACCACCACCATTGGCCAGCAGTTTTTCTGCAGCTATATGGCCGGCATCCTCCAGTTCATCCAAACCAAACGTGCAGCTTACTTCCAGCAGGTCGCTGCCATCGGGCATGCACACATTGCCTGTAAAACTCACGTGGCTGTAGTTATGCTGTGCTAAAGCACTGATGGGAGTGGCGCAACCACCCATCAATCCACGTAAAAAATCTCTTTCAATTTTGGTACACACCGCGGTAAACTCATCGTTGATGAGTGCACAGGCATCGAGTACGCTGGCATCATCTTCGCGGCATACTACCATTACAGCACCTTGTGCAGGAGCTGGCAGCATCCAGTCGAGCACCAAATGATTCTGAGGCAACAAGCCAATGCGATCCAATCCGGCACGGGCAAAAATGGCACCGCTCCAATCACTTTCCGCCAGCTTGTCGAGGCGTGTTTGCATATTGCCCCGCATGTTGTGAAAAGATGTATTCCGGTACTTATACAACCATTGGGCTTTGCGGCGTATGCTACTGGTGCCGATGCTCATGGGATGCTGTGCATCTGCAAAAAAGGATGGAGATTCTTTGTACACCAATACATCTTCCGTGAAACCACGGGGCAGCACTGCAGCCTGCACAATGCCCTGCGGCAATTGTGTCGGCACATCTTTCATGCTGTGCACAGCGATGTCAATGCGTTTGTTGAGTAATGCTGCATCCAGCGTACGGGTAAACACACCTTGCACACCCATTTCGTACAGGGGTGTTACGAGGTCAATGTCGCCCTCGCTTTTTACCAAAACCAATTCTGATGCATGGCCTTGTTGCAACAACGCAGCCTGCACCTGCTCGGCCTGCCACAAGGCAAGCTTGCTTTCGCGGGTTCCTATTTTTATCATGATGCTTCTACGCTGAGGGCCGGATGATTGAGAAACTGTTCGTAAGCAGCTATCACATGACAACCCTTTTCCGATTTGTGCTTCAAATTTACCATCAGGTTGTTCACGGTTTGCTTGAGCAGTGCATCTACTTCCGGGTTGGCAGTAGTGGCCGCACCAGAAAATTCGCAACCCGTTTGCCGGGCCCATCCGGCAAGGTGCTGCTTTACCAACTTAATAGCCGGTGTATGCTTGTAGGTATGCAGCCATTCGTAAAACTCCTGTTCAAATTCGGCAATGATGGCTTCGGCCTTGGGCACTTCCATGTGGCGTCGGGCAATGGTTTGCTCTAGTATGGCAGAAATTTCGTCCACGTTCGCCATTTCTACACCGTCAATTTTGGCCACGTCTTTGTGTACGTTAGCTGGCACACTCAGGTCTACAATCAGCCGTTGTTTGCCCGGCACAAAATGCTGTGGCAATACAATTGGTTCGGGTGCTGCCGTACTGGTAATGATCACATCAAATGAATTGAGCGAAGCAGCCAGCTCATCGAAAGGCAAATAACCAGCTTGCAGTTGTGCGGCCAGTTCTTCCGATTTTTCGTTGGTGCGGTTGCAAATGTGCAATTGCAATTGTGGCAAATAATGCAGCAGGTTTTTGCACACATTGGTACCAAACTTTCCTGTACCAATTACCAGGGCTTTCATGGGCCATGGGTTTACTTTTTGCTGCAACCATTCAATGGCTGCAAAGCTTACCGACACCGTACCACTGCTCAGCAATGTGGTAGCCCGTATTTTTTTGGACGCTTGAAAAACAAAGTTCAACGTGCGGTCCATAATGGGACCAATCAAATCGGCGGCTCTTGCCATAGCAATGGCTTGCTTGAGCTGCCCCTGTATTTCGTAATCGCCGATAATTTGAGAATCGAGACCGGCCGCCACCCGAAACAGGTGGTGCATGGCGTCTTTGCCTTGCTTAAAAAAACCGTGGTGAATAAACTCACCCACTGTGCCCTTGGTAAAACGGGTGAGCAAAGCCGCCAACTCATGCGGATGGTTGGCATAACCATAAATTTCGGTGCGGTTGCAGGTGCTTACAATAAACACACTTTTGAAGCCCGCTGCTTTTGCAGCAGCCAGTATCTGGCGGTTCATGTCCGCATCTACCGCAAACATTCCTCTCACCTCCGTATCTGCCTGGCGATACCCAATGGCCGCCACGCAGAATCGATCCCGCATATGTTCTTCATTCAGCTTCATGGACGTTGCAAAGGTATTTGGCACGTGGTACGGCCGTGCGTTGGTTCTGTCACTTCATTGTCATATTACTGTGTCACATCATTGTCATTTTCAATGTGTAAACCAAACAACAGCAGTGAACCGTACATTTTGCTGTTGTTTTGCAGCCCCAACAAAATACGTGGTGACCTGTTGGTATGGATCAAACAATGTCAAAATCTGCCATGATGCATAAGAAAGGAATTGTACTGATGAACCTCGGTTCGCCCGACTCAACGGCGGTAAAAGATGTACGCCGTTACCTCAACGAATTTTTGATGGACGAACGGGTGATTGATATTCCCAAGCTGTTGCGGCTGTTGTTGGTGAAAGGCATCATCGTCCCGTTTCGTTCGCCCAAATCGGCCAAGGCTTACAAAAGCATTTGGTGGGAAGAAGGCTCGCCGCTCATTGTACTCACCCAACAATTGCAAGCAGCATTGCAACATGAAGTGACGGCTCCGGTAACCATTGCTATGCGCTATGGCAATCCGCATCCGAAAAAAGCCTACGATGAATTGCTGGCCAAAGTGCCCGATTTGGAAGAAGTGATTGTAGTGCCGCTGTATCCGCATTATGCCATGAGCAGCTATGAAACGGCCGTGGAGTATGCGAAGGAAATTCATGCCAAAGAAAACTACGCTTTCAAACTCACCATACTGCCACCGTATTACAAGCATGAGTCGTACCTCGATGCCTTGGCCAGCAGCATTCAACCTTATTTAAATGCGGAATACGATCATATTTTGTTCAGCTACCATGGGGTACCTGAAAGACATATCCGCAAGGGTGACACCACGGGTTGTCATTGCCTCAAAGTGGACAACTGTTGTGAAGTAGATTCGCCGGCACATGCACAATGCTACCGCCACCAGTGTGTTACCACCACGCATTTAGTGGCGGGCATGCTGGGTATTCCAAAAGACAAGTACAGCTTTAGTTTCCAAAGCCGCTTGGGGCAAGATGAATGGCTGAAACCCTACACCGCCAAGCGATTGGAAGAAATGCCGAAAGAAGGCATCAAAAAATTATTGGTGGCCTGCCCGGCTTTCGTGAGTGATTGTTTGGAAACACTAGAAGAAATAGCCGAAGAGGGCAAAGAAGAATTCATACATGCCGGCGGCGAAAGCTTCACCATGATTCCTTGTTTGAATGTGCATCCGAAATGGGTAGAAGCCATTGTGGACATGGTTGAAGAAGCTGTTTAGTATTTTTGTTTAAAGGTTTGTGGTTTATCGTTTTTTGTTTGTGGTTCTTTGTTTGTGGTGTTCTTACCCGCCTGATGACAAACATTGGAACAATGGAACTTGTGATCCCGATAGCTATCGGGACGTAAACTTACCAACCTACCAACATCAACACCCCATGTACTTCTACGTCAAAGCCATCCATATCATTTTTGTTGTAACCTGGTTTGCGGGATTATTTTACCTGCCGAGGCTGTTGGTGTATCTGGCGGAAACACAGCAAAAAAATGAGCCTGAAAAAACCATTCTCACAAACCATCTGATGCTCATGACCAAGCGTCTGTGGTATGGAATTACTTGGCCATCAGCCATACTTACCCTCATTTTTGGCGGCTGGATGTGGTACCTGTATCCCGCTACTCCTTCATGGCTCGTCATAAAGCTGATACTCGTGGTATTGCTGTATGCGTATCATGGTTCGCTGCAAGCCATTGTGAGCAAGCATGCCAAAGGATTGTTTCCCTACACCGGGCAGCAAATGCGCATCTGGAATGAAGTGCCCACTTTGCTGCTGGTATCAGTAGTAATGCTGGTAGTGGTAAAAGAAAATATGAGCCTTGTATGGGGCCTCGTTGGCTTGCTGGCCCTTATTGTATTGCTGATGAGTGCCATCAAAATTTACAAAAACATCCGGCAGAAAAAGTAAAGGCACAATCATTGCAAGTACAATTATCCCTCAATAAAAAAGCCCCGCTAACATGAATTATTCAGAGTTAGCGGGGCTTATGTTGTATGCAAATAATCAACTTACAGCTACTGTTTTTTGCATTACCAGTTTGGGAGTTCTGTCAATTTTAAACAAGCCCCAATGTTTTTCTGGTTCCAATGGTTCCGGCGAGCCTTTCCAGTCTTCGTCGAATGCTTCGAATACAAAAGTGAGAATTGACTCTTTGGTAGTCCACTCAAGCAAATCATTGACGTAAGTCTTTTGATTTTCTTCATTTACAGCTTCCGGATTAATACCACGACCATTGGAGTTAGTAGACCATCCGGCTTCTGTAATAATCACCGGCTTGTGCGGATACTTATGTGCCACTGCATAATAGTTGTCTTTGGTATAGCCAATAGATTCATGAATGTGTTTGTATTCCCAAACAGGATAGGTGTGTATGGAAATAAAATCAACTACCTCAGCCAGGGCATCCAAATTCACCAGCCATGGCACATAGTTTTCACAAAAAGTAACCGGCTGCTTCGTCATTGATTTTACCCGTTGCACATAGTGTATCACTTGCTGCACAGGCACAAAATGATCGGTCCAGTCTACACAGGCTTCGTTGCCTACAGATGAAGCGATAACGATATCGCTGTAAGTATTGGCCAGCTGAATCAGCTTTTCAATTTTGGCAGCATTACTTTTTTGATTTGCGATCAACTGTTCTTGTGTGTACACACCCCCACCCCATGGGCAGCCAAAATTATTCATCTCGGCTTCAATGTATGCGCCAAGCATTACCTTGAAGGGTAAACCTTCTTGCTCGATAACGTTTAATACTGTTATGCTATGCTTATCACAATCATAAAGTCGTATATAAGACCAGTCTTCTTGCAATATCAGCAGGTCTTCTTTCACTTCATCATAAGAAGGATATATACCACCAGGCTGCTGCCCCTGCCGAAAGCCTGAGTAACAAATGGCATTCCCCGGAGGTAAATGATACTTACTAAAAAAGTTCATACTAAAATTTCAGTTTTTCTTGTTTGTCCCAAATGCCCCAATAAGCACCCACTACACCTTCTGCACCTACTTTCCACGATTCATCGAAGGATGAAAAATAGAAAACAGGAATGTCCTCGCTGGCAGACCACAACTGTGTATTGATGAAATAATTTCTGGCACTGTCCATGCCGGGATACGCACCTCTCAGGTTTTCGCCCATGCTTGGCCAACCGGTTTCTGTAATGATAACGGGCTTTCCATTGGCAGCAGCTTTTGCCTGATGATACATTTGCTTCATGTGGTCCAGAGAGTATTCAAAAGGACAACCTTCCCAAAAAGGATAGCAGTTACAAAGGATTACATCGCATGCATCGGTGATAGCTGGGCGGTGCGAAAACTCGTAATAGGCATCAACATAACCTATAGGTATTTGTGGTATTTCTGTTTTCACCTGATGCATAAAAGCCAACAGTTCGTCTTCGGTTAAATCTTTCCGGTACATTACTTCATTTCCTACTGCTGCAATATCTACATAGCCCTCTTTAGCAAGCTGTATCAAACCCTCAATTTCACGTTGGTTGATTTCAGGGTCATTGCCCAACCATGCACCGACTAAGGTTTTGATGCCCATTTCTTTAGCCACTTTGGGTATCCATTCATTTCCTTCTGTGCAAGAAAAAGAACGCACCCAATTTGTATGTGGCTTCAAAATTTGCATCCGCCTTCTCACCTGATCTTCTGAAATAATATCGCCCGGCTTTTGGCCTTCTTCATACAAACTGAAGCAAAAGCCATGCACACCATTGTTGAGTATCTCTGCAAATAAATTGCCGAGCAGTGCTTCCGATTTATTGGCTGTGAAATTGCTGACACCGCTGTTCTTAATGGAAACGATGTGATCTTTTCTGAATGACATGATAGTATGTATTATTTGAGTTTAAAGTTTTCATTCTCATCCCACAATCCCCAAGATGTGCCTGCCCATCCTTCAAAATGAATCTTCCACGATTCATCGAAAGAAGAGAAGTAAAACAGTTTTACGCCTACCTGTGCTGCCCACGATTGCACTTCGGCGTAATACAACATTTGGTTTACTAAAGAAGGTACCGCATCTCCAACAACCTGACCGTTAGAGGGCCAGCCTGTTTCTGTAATAATGACTTCTTTTCCGTTGGCAATGGCTTTTACTCTAGCATACATTTCTTGCAGGTAAATACCCGCATGCTCAATGTGTGCTCCTTCCCAAAAAGGATAGCAGTTGATTAATAATTGATCACATGCCTGAACCAGTTTTGGATGGCTGATAAGTTCACTATATATATCTACACAAGAAACCGGCACGCCGGTAGTGTTTTTCTTCACTTCATTGATGTAGCCAATTAAAGTGCTTTCATCCTGATCGCCTCTGAATAAAACTTCATTGCCCACTGCAGCTACATCTACTGCACCTTCCTGTATCAATTTTATCAACGATTGAATTTCCCGCTCATTCTGCTCCTTATTCTTGTCAATCCATGCTCCCATCAATACTTTGAATCCCATTTTTTTGGCAATAGCGGGAATGAGTTCATAGCCGTTTGTGGAAGAAAATACCCGGATCCATTCTGTATGCCCGGCCAGCACTTGCAGCCGTTTTACAATTTGCGCTTCGGTTATTTGGTCGCCTGGATTTTGGTCTTCTTTAAATACAGTGAAGCAAATACCATGCATTCCTTTATTAAAAATATCGCCAAACTGCTTGTGTAAAGTGTCCCCTTTCATTGATTCAAAATCAATGCCCGTATTAAAATAAACGGGATATTTTTTCAACAGTGCCGTCTTAGTTATGCCATTTACATCTTTGCCTGCAAATACACTCTGCATGCTATAGCCGGAAGGTTTTGGCATTTTTCTTCTGGCTAATTCAGCCGTTATTTCTCTCGACTTTTCCTCGGTCACATCATAATTTCTCATCACCCAAATAGCAGCCAATGTGCCTAACACAGGAACTGCAGAAAAGAACATTCTTAACTCAAACATCGTTTCATAGGTTTGAGTGGCAGCACCAGATTTAAAATCAATAAACGATAAAATGGCGCCGCTTAAAAGACCTGCAATGGCCAAACCAAACTTTACCATCCACCAGTAAATAGCTCCGAAAATTCCTTCTCTTCTTTTCCCTGTATTCAGTTCATCAATATCAATTACATCTGAAGTCATTGACATCATCAATGTAAACAGGCTACCGATGCCGAAAGAAATAAACGGCAATGCAAACAAGAATAAATAAGGCTTGCCAGGCACAAATAAAACCAACAATGAAACGTAACCCAGAATAGAAATTCCCTGCGACCAAATAAAGGCTTTCTTTTTACCCATCACCTTCGACATTCGGGCCACAACAGGAATAATTAACACGGTAGTAAATATGGCGCCGACACTTCCGAATAAAGTGGGCCAAACACCCTGACCATCTCCATTAAACAAATAATACTTAATAATGAAAAAAGAAAAGCCCGCAGTGGTATTAAAAGCGTTGAAAATAAAAAAGGTGGCGATACATAATTTTCTGAAAGGAATAATTTTCAAAGCTTCTTTAAAGCCCTGAATGATTAAATCAAAACTCCTGCCGGTATTTTTCAAGTTTATGGGTTCATAATTTTCATGTAAAGTGGATTTGCTTTTAATGAAAATACCCGGAATAACCGCTAGAATAGTACAGCCAATGGCCGCATAAACAGCCAGTGTTCTGGTGGCTTCTTCTGCTGATGGAAAGAAGGAAACATCATACATAATCACCCACAACCATGGTGCAAAAACCCACGCCAGCTGACCAATCAATTGAGACACAGCCATGATGCTTGTTCTTTCATGAAAGTCATCACTCATTTCATAACCCATGGCCACGTATGGTACACTAAAAATGGTAATGCCCAAATAAAACACCAGTGAAACCAGCAGGAAATAAGTGAAATTATAATTCACGGAATTATCGGGATATAACTGCCACATAAATGCAAATGAAATACCCGTTAGTATGCCTCCTATTATTACATATTGCCTTCTTCTTCCCCATTTAGATTTTGTGTTATCTGTAATAAAACCCATGATAGGGTCTGTAACCGCATCAAAAAGTTTAGGAATAAAATAAATCACACTCAACATCCATCCGGGAAAGCCCAACTTGTCTATCAGAATAACAATAAAGATTCCTAATAAAGCGGGAAACAATTGATTAGCCAGCATTCCTAAGCCAAAAGCAATTTTCTGACCCATTGGAACCTTGTTAGTGTGAATAGTATTACTCATATGGCTTGTTGTTAAGTTGGTTGAAGGAGTTAGTTTTTTATAACAATCGTTTGAATGGCTTTTGCACTTATAGTTGCTTTTACATCTTGACTATTCAATTTAATGTTGAATAGCTTTTCTTTTTCAGTTGGATTAAAAACAACTATTGCAAATGACCCATCCGTATTTTGAGCAGCGGTAACCTGCAGTTCACTATCCTCATTTTCAAAACCAATACGCACAGCACCCGGCCGTATAAACTTACTGAAATGCGCCATGGTATAGAACAAAGGCGTAAAGTATACTTCGTCGCTTTCTACATCTACAATTACCGGAGCTGTACACCAGTTTTTAAACCAGTTAGGACCGCCTTGCTTGTCCAGCACCATGTTCCAATCAATCCATCCATCCACATAGTTGTTGAGGCAGCCAATAATATCACCTGCATACCTGTATACAGGTGCATACTTCGGGTGCAAATGTTTATCTGCCGCAGGTGCCCAATCCCAACCCCAGTCGGTAGCTTCTTTGCTCCAGTACCAGTTGTCATCTTTCCAATGCGGCACATCTGCATCTACACAAGCTTCTGTATTAATGATATGTTTGGTGGGCGCCAATTGATGCGTAAAGTGAAGCGACTCTGCGAAATAATCAAACGTGCTGGCGTACCAATGCACCGCCATTCCGGAAAAGTATTTTGAAGATGCTTCATCCTTGTACATCACGCTGGCCCAATGCTTCAGCTCATCGCCGCGGTTCTGATCGTACCCCAAAATCTTTACTTTTTCATAGCCATCTTTTTCTAGCTGTGGCCCCAGATAATCCTTTACAAAAGCAGTCATTTCTTCAGCAGAAAAATGCATGCTTTCCCAGTTATTGTTATTACCGAGAGGTTCATTCTCTACAGTTACACCCCATATGTTGATGCCCTGCTGCTGATAAGCATGGATGTATTTGGAAAAGTATAACGCCCATGTATTGTTGTATTGTGGCAGTAACTTACCACCACGCCAGTCATTGTTATCCTTCATCCAAGGCGGCGCTGTCCATGGCGAAGCAATAATGCGAAAACCATCTGTAGAAATAGCCATCGCTGATTTGATCATCGGAATCAAATCATCAAGATCCTCTTCGATGCTAAAGTTTTCTAACTGTTTATCGCCGGGCACATTGGCATACGCATAGTTTTTCAGCGAAAAATCGCAGGAGTTAATATGCGTTCTGGTAAGAGAATACCGGGCTCCGTCATCGCCAAAATAGGCTTCTAAAATTTTGGTACGATTGGCACTGCTCAGCTTGTTGAGCAAATACGCCGACGCTTCGGTAAAGGATCCGCCAAAACCGGTGATGGTTTGAAATTGCTGCGCTGGTTTTAAAACTATAGCAGCCGCTTTGCCATTCGCCTTTGATACTTCAATTGGTTGAAGCTTATTACCATTGGCGGCTGTTTCAAATATTTGTACAGCCCTGCGCTGCTGTGCCAAAAGCGGTGTAGCCATAGCAATTATAAATATGCATTGCAAAATTGTTCTCATCTCAGGCAGTTGTTATCCATTAACATGCTCCATTAATTGCACAGTGCTGCAGAGGTTACAAGTACTTTAATCTTCACTATTTCACCGCTACGCTGAAATAATGAAGCACTATCCGCAACGTTTAGCGTGGTAGATGCAGCCACAACTTTGCTTCCGTCTGCTTTTGTAATTTCTATACCGGCTTCATTGCTCAATGCATAAACTACAGGCACCTGGCAATAGGTAAAGAGCAATTCATGGGCGGCTAACTCAATAATTTCCTTTTTGCCGGTTACTGAGATATACGACACCTGCCTGGCAGCAGATTCAAATTCGCTATGCTTGAGTAACGACGGGAAAAAGCCGATACAACCATCATTTGCAACAACGCCCAATTCGCCAAAGCGGCTAAGGATGTCTTCTTTTACCTGACCCGTCATGCCGGGTTGTTGTGCGCCTTTGCCAAAAGGTGTATGCGAATAAGGATCGGTAGGAAATGCGCCATATACCTGCGGTGTTTTGTGTACACCTATGCCCGCTTTAACAGCATGAAAATGCTGATAGAGATTAGCTAACGTAATTGTATCTGTGCCGTTTGCCTTGGCAGCTTCGCATACTTCTTCTACTGCCAGCAACAGCTTAGAAACCATGTGCCAATAAATAGAGCCCAAGCCTTCGTAAGCGAAGAAAGTACCAGACCTGCCAGTGAATGCTTTGTGGTTGAACACCTGCTCAAACAAACCAAGCACTGCCTGTTGGTGAGCTTGCACCAATGGCTGATACGCTTCATCCAGTTGCTGTAGTGCAGCTTGCAAATCGCCAGCATTTCTGAGCCGTCCGTTAAAATGATAACCGCCTTGTATATCCTTCTCAATAATGCCAGCACCCCCATTATTCAGTAGTGTTTGCAATAATGGAATGGCAAGTACTTCATTAGCCGGCACATTATTCTTTTGCAAAAATTTGGGCAGCTCTTTGTTGGGATACAGAATATAGCTGTCCTGATCTTTTCTATACAAAGAGCTATTACGCAGTGCATCGAGTAGTTTAACCGATTCGCTGGCAGATAAAGCGCCACTGCTGAGTACAGCTACTTGTCCTTCCAGCATTTCATCGAGGTGTGCAATGGTGAGCTCGTTTCCTGTATAGCTAATCAAATTGTAAGTATGATACAAACCATCGGCTCTTTTATTGGCAGCAATAGATTGTTCTGCAAATTGTAAAGTAGCATCAATGAAATGACTGATTTTTCCGGCAGCCAATGGTGTTTTAGCACCCGAGAATTGGTTGGCATAAATGTGCAAGCGATAGTTGCTGCTTGCTTCGCCCAGTTCATCAAGCATGGCTTTTTTCTCTGCTGCACTAAGAGTGTTGGGTAGTATTGATGTGTACTTATCGAGCACAGCCGAAACCGCTGTAAAATACGTATGCATTTCTGCAGAAAGCGATACAGCAGCATTGCTGTCTGTGGCAAACAAAGGCTTCAGAAAAACAAGAAACCTACGGAGATAACACAACGTAACCATTGACAGGCCATTGCCTACCAAGGCATTGTTGGCGTCGTTCCATTCGGGCCTTTGTGTATTCATCCAAATGCCGCCATCGGGCACCAGGTTTGTAATTTTTGCCAGCAATGTTGCCAGCAGTTTTTCTGCAAAGTTTACCCGATGAATAGCTGAACCTGCATTTATAATCAAAGCACCATCAGCACCCGTTTGGGCCACTCTGTTTCTGATGGCCACATCGGCTGCATGGTCAAATTCAATCGTGTCTTTCGGGTTGAGCAAAATTTGCTGATACGCCTTTATAGTGTAGGGCACATTAGCATACACAAAATGTTCACTGCCCATCATTTGCTGTAGCAAGCCGGGATAATGCTCTTGTGAAAACTCTAAAAACTTCAGCAGATAAATGAGCTGATGATCGCCCCAATAACCAATGTAACTCCAAGGGTTGTCGGGCTCGATGGTTTCCCAATCGAAGCCGCCTTTGGTTACTCTATAGGGGTTGTAACCATCGAAAGTAGAGGCATTCAAAAACTTATACATCATGCCTTCGATGAAGGCAGGATAGGCATGAGCCAGTGCTTCCCAGTTTTGAAAAATATCCCGCCAGTTGCCTTCGTAATCCAGAATTTTTGAACCATCAATTTCACTTCTGGTGTTGATGGTAAATTTATTCCAGGGGCGGCTGGGGTCGCCATGGCGCCGACTGAATTTAAGCGGCAGGTATTCTGTGGCGAGTCTTATGAAATCTGCATCACCAGTATTTGCAGCCAATTCCTTTATTGTAAAAATAGAACACAATTCAGGCAGAGTTTGCAACGCCTGCTGGTGAGTGGCATACACCGTTGCATTTGCTTTTTTCAAATATTGCGCAAAGTCGTGCAGGTGAATGAGGTAGTTATCATCGAAAATACCACCCCGCATAATGTTGAACAGTGTATTGGAAAAATGCCTTGTATTGCCCCGTTCATCAGCACTGTACTGTATGCCATCCGCTGCTGCTACTAATGTTACTAAATTGTCAGACCCTGCTTCTACATCATTCAGCACCAGCTGCAACAAATTGTTTTGCTGTTGCAAACTTTGATGCAATTCAATGACAGATGACTGGCTTTGATTAACATTCGCTACCATCCACCAATTTTTTTCTGCTCCATTCGCAAGGTTGAATTTGCTGTGCAGTAAGTAAGCCCCCTTCTCTCCTTTGATGTCTTCTTCTTGTGCAACAGTGCCGCCCTTTCTGAATTGTGACAGTTGATTGGCAGACAACAGATACGTTGGTTGCTCAAGACCTACAGCCCAAATGGTATTGGCTTTCAGTGCTTCACTGGGCTCGGCTTTATCTACTATAATGGCACTCAATGCAAATACACCCAAGCCCGATTGCGGCAGTAGTTCGCTTCGCTTATACGCATCTGCAAGGTTACTGGTACCGTTTTGCAAATCGCTGCCAACACCGTAAGGCAACACATTTTGTACACCATCAATCATCTCAACGTCAACCGAAGCATCTGTATGATTCAACAGCGTGGCTGTTCGCACAAATCCGTACAGGTTACTGGTGCTCCATGCGTACCGGAAACTGATACCCAGGTCATGATTAATTTCTTCAAAAATGACCTTATTACCGTAACGGTTTTTATACACGTTTCGCTGGCAACGAAACAAACCTTCACTTCTGGAAGAGAAAGGTTCCCACACATGCAGCTTGTCTTGCTGCTGAATTTTGAGGATGGTTTTACTACCCGTATTTTCTGCCGATGCTGTTATTTTATCGTCGGTGTAGTAAGGAAACAATGCGTACTCTGAATTCTTTCTGCCAGCCGAAATTCCTCCATTCGACGACACAAACATCCAGTGGTTAGAGTCGCTGACGATGGTCATAAAAAATGGACGCATCTGATCGGCATGTGAGATTTTGTAAAAAAACTCCTGACCAATGGTTACTTCTTCTAAAGCTATCTCTTGCGGGGTTGTTTCGGCAGGGTTGTATTGATGGCTCATCACGCTGTTATCAATAAGCATAGCAAGTCAATATTGCTAACATTGACTTGCTATGACGGTTGAAAAATATATGTTACTTCTGTTTATACACTTTTACATAATCTATGTACATCGATTGTGGAAATGGCGTACCCGTAGTTGGGAAGCCAACAAAGTTTCCACCTACTGCTACATTCAGCAGTAAGTAGAACGGTTGGTTGTACACCCACTCACCGGTTACGGTTTCAGGTGTTACACGCTGGTACAAAAAATTGTCTACAAAAAAGTCGATATAGTCTGCACCCCACTCTACTGCATACACATGATAGTTGGCATCAAATCGGCCGTTCATCAATCCGTATGCTTTTGTAATAGCCGCACCACCCGAGTAGCCCGGCCCGTGCACACTACCGTAGGTTACCGAAGATTGTTGGCCTTTCTGCTCCATAATATCTATTTCGCCACATTGCGGCCACGGCTTTGTATCTATGTTGGCGCCGAGCATCCAAAAGGCGGGCCAAATACCAGGGCCAGTTGGTGTTTTTATTCTCGCTTCAAAACGGCCGTATGCCTGGTCGAACTTGCCTTTTGTTTTTATACGGGCAGAAGTAAAACCTGCACCAGAAAAGGATTCGCTGCGGGCTGTAATCACCAATTGACCACTACCATTCATGGCTATGTTGGAGCTTCTGTTGGTGTAGTATTGCAACTCAGCGTTGCCCCAGCCATTGTCGCCGGTACCAATGTCAAATACCCATTTGGTATTATCGGGTGCGGTGCCGGCGGTGCCGTTAAACTCATCGCTCCACACCAGGTCCCAGTCGCGTTGGGGCAGCGTTTGTATAGCCTTTTTTTCACAGCTGGTAAGCACTATTAAAAAGCCTAATGCTGCAAAAAACGCATTCTTTTTATTTGTTATCATATCAAAACTTTTTTGCTGATTTTCAAAATAATTAACCGGTTCTCTTTAGAACAGTAGCTCCATTTTCCTGCTTTTGTAAGGTGTATCACTTTTTTGAAAAGTGATACACCTTACAATGAATATCAGGATTGTTGCTTACTGTCTTTTTACTGATACATTATCAATGTAGATGGTACCGGTTGTAGTTGGGCCGCCACCAACAAGCTCAATCAAGAGAGACACACCACCTTCAATATTGCCGGTAGCAGCAGTGGTGAAGGTCAACGTTCTTGACGTCCATGTAGTTGGAACACTACCTTCTCCACCAATGAGCTCATGTCTGATAGCGCCTATGCCTGTGCCTTCTGCACCTTCGGAAAATGCAGCCACTTTAAATACAGCGCCATTGGCAACCGGATCAGCTGCATCTGAGCGTATATCAAACTTAACTACATAGGTAGTATTGGGCAAAATAACACCCGCTCCAAAACGAGTTTGTTTGATAGCCGGATTAGCAGCTGGAGCCGTTTTTATTCTCGCAGAGTTAGTTCCTCCATTATTTACATTGGATACAATGGAAGAAGATGTACCAGCCTGGTTTACGATTAATTCCCAGCATCCGGCGTTTGCTTCAAATCCTCCGTCTACTATAAACTCGCCAGCGGGTGGTGTAGGGCACGTACCAGTTCCGCCACCGGTTCCTTTATAGAAGTAAATATTATCGAGGTATATATCACTGTTACCGCTACCACCATCAAACTTCATTTGAATCACGTCATTCAACCTCACAGGAGCAAAGGCTGTCAACGGAATATCAACACCAGACCAGCCTGATGTAGGTACGGTCAATGTGTATGGCGTTTCAATTCCACCGGGGCTGATGAGGTACACTTTTAACTGTGTTGCATTGATGCTATAGTAATCCAGATGCAGGAAGCCATAGCTGGTTACATTTTGACTGGCACCAAACTGTACACCCTGATAATTAAAGGTTCTGTAATACAAAGTATTGTTACCCACTATGGGTGTTTGTGTAACCACCGTTGTTTGCCCCCAGTTTGGATTGAAATCTGTACCTGGCACATTGGTATAAGTATCACTAAAGATTGACAACACATCAGCAGCTAAACGAGTAGGCACAGGTGCTGCAACCGGAGGATTAGTTGGGTTCTTGTAGAAGTAAATATTATCGAGATAAATATCGCTGGAACCACCGCCATCAAATTTCATTTGTATCACATTGTTGAGAGCAACTGGTGTAAATGAAGAAAGCGGAATATCTACACTACCCCAGCCTGCTGTTGGCACCGTAAGTGAAAACGGTGTTTCTACACCACCCGGGCTTATCAGGTATACTTTTAGCTCACCTGCATTGGTGCTGTAATAATCGAGGTGAAGACCACCATATGTTGATACATTTTGACTGGCACCAAACTGCAATCCCTGGTAGTTAAAGTTGCGATAGTAGAGTGTATTGTTTCCTGCTATCGGTGTTTGAGTTACCACTGTTGTTTGTCCCCAGTTTGGATTGAAATCTGTACCGGCTACGTTGGTATAAGTATCGCTGAAAATAGACAGCACATTGGCAGCATCCCTTGTTGGCACTGGTGCCCCAACAGCTGGTGTAATTGGGTTACGATAGAAATAAATATTGTCGACATACACATTAGGTATACTGCCCGACAATACCATTTGTGCTAAATGAGCCCTGCTGGTAAGCCCTGTAAACGCAGCCAATGGTACATCTATACTTACCCAATTGTTGGAAGTAAGTGTAGGACTGGTAACGGTAATCTCATGTTGTGAATCGTCGCCACCACCAAACTCACCATTGGCACCAAAATCAATCAAGAGAATTTTGAAATTGTTGGGGAGTGTTGTTGCATCTGGTGTCCATAAATCCATGTGGAAGAACCGCATAGATGAAACATTTACCGGAGGTGTTTTAAACTCAATACCTACAAAATTTAATGACCTGTAGCGAATGATATCATCACCCGCAACTTTTACAAAAAAGTTATCGGTATTTGAAAACTGCCAACGTGTATTCCATGTGTCTACCGGCACATTTGTGTATGCATTGCTATACAATGAAATAACATCGGTTGCATTTTTTGTTGGAACAGGCGCAGGCACTGCAGGCATTACAGGTACACCTGTAGAAGTTAGTTTTAATGAACCAAGCGCCGCGTTGTCGCCAAGCTTTGCAGTAATGGTTGTATTGCCTGCATCAGAAATATGTACCACACCAACTGCATCTACAGTAGCAACAGTAGGGTTAGAAGATGTGTAGGTAAAATAGTGCGGAGAAATACTTACCCGTTGATTCACTCCTGTAGGCAAAGTAGCAGAAGCCTGAATGCCATCAATGGTTAATTTATCGCCGGTTTCAGCATTGGTCACCACTCTTTCCTGTCCTTCAAAAATCAAGCCATTCACATTGGTAATATCTCCCAGTTTTTCAAAGCGAACTTCATCAATCCAAAAGGTATATCCTTTGTTGTTTTCCGGAGCTGTAGAAAAGTAGAACAAACCTTTTTCTGCTTTGAGTTTAGCAGCATCAGGGATGGGAATAATTACTTTTTTCCAGTTGCTGTTTACACCAAGATTATTGAGGGTAACGAGGTATTTATTTTCACCCAAATCATTACCGAAACCAAGCACTCCGATAGTGGCGCCTTGCGAAGCTTTTATGTAAAAAGTAAGTGCATTGTAGCCAGATAAATCTCTGCCTGTTTTGCTGTAAAAAACACCGCCGGCATAAGAGCCGTTAGGGCTATTGGCATCGGGCACTTCAAACCGCATAGACTGGCGGGTGCCATTATAGCTTACCTGATTATCTACCTGAAAGGCTTTTACATCTGAACCACCAAAGGCCGCATAAGCAAGGTCGCCGGTGAAATCATCGATGAATACATCTGCCGTTGTAGGAAAGCCAGGCGTTTGTAAGCCTGCCAAATCTCTCTTTTGGCAGCCGGAGGCCAGCAGTATTACAACCGCTAAGAGGCTGCCGAAGCTGATGAATAGTGACTTATTTTTTTTCATACAAATGTCTTTATGCAAGTGAGTAGGTTATTTACCAATGTTGATTTGAATGTAGGTGCGTATTTCCCATTCGTTTCCATCAGGAAAACCGATAGCGTTTGGATCTGGAACCCAGTTGCCTGCAGGATCGAGCGTTTTGATGGGAGAATAGCGGGGTGAGTATTTATTCAGCGTTCTGTAAGTGCCTCTGATACCAATTTTTGTACCGGGCAGCATGTACCAGTCTGGCTTGCCTATTTCTGTAGAAATATCAGCAATCAGCTGCAGCGGAAAAGTAAGGTTGAAGTCACGATGGTAGTCGAAAGGTCCCCAATCGTTGAACTTACCAATAGCAATGAACTTTGTCTTTTTGTAAATGGTCCGAACATCAAAACCATAACGGTCAATGGTTCTTGCATCGCTACCGTTTGCCTGGCCATTGCCGGTGTAGAAGTTAGCAATGATGCCAAAGTCTGTGTTGAGTTTTGACACCATTCTTACATTGGCTTCCCACAAATCTTGTGCGGGTGCAGAGCCAGGGAAAACAAAAGTGGTTCGGCCATTACCCAAAATACCAATAGCGGCATCTTGCACGGTGGGCAGGTGGCGGTACACGAAATCTGCACTCATAGCAAACTTGGCATCTTCAGTTCTGTCGTTGTCCCACTCATACATCCAGGTGGCTGGCGTAGGGTCGTAGGTAAGCAATAATTCGCCGGCCACGGTTTCTCTGTTTGATCGTACAGAAAAAGGATCATCCAAAATGTTTCTTGGTCTAGCTGGCGCCAGCATGTCGGAAGAGATGGGCCCTTCGAGTGGCTTTTGATACATGAAATTGGGTGCTATCTGAAACTTGCCTGCGTTTACAGTGAAACCACTGAGTACATTGTACATGTTGCCACTGCCAATATCTTTCAGGCGCCAGCCGGTAAAAGTTCTTGTTTGATCTACACCGCCATTGGCTACCAAACCCATGTACGATGCAAGACCATACCACTGCACGGGGCCAGCTGCATAAGTCAGTTTTACTTTACCGCCAAAGTTGTCAGATGATTTGATGACATCCTGATACACTTTACCTTCTCTTTCCAGTTGGAACACACGGCCGTTGAGTGGCTGTCCGCCCCACAAGCCACCAATGTCAAATCCAAAACCGTTGAACTTACGAGAGATGCTGATGGCTGCTTTTCTGGTTTTGGGTGTAGGTACGGCAAATGAACTTTGCAAGCCGGTACGTTGTGTAAGATCTTCATGAAACATACCTGTTACATCAAAGCCTTTCACCTTACGGCTGTACTTTGCCAGGATGGCCGGGTTGGCACCCCACCACAGTTCCGGACCGAAAGCAACCTTCAATCCTTTGATGGCTTTCTTACCTTCTATTTCAAAACCAAACGGCGCTTCACCATTATAGATATCTATATTGGGGCCATAGTTTGCTTCAGGATAGAGGCCAAAGAAATCGCCTTCATAACCCCAATGGTAGTGACCGGTACGGTAGAAGCCGGTAAGTTTAAAATGCTTGGCATCCCAACTGTAACTGGCTCTGTACAGTTGAATTCTGTTGTTGGAATTCATCATTACCGGGCCATTGGTTGTATTCACAGTAATGCGTCTGCCGCGGTTTTCATAAAACACTTCGTCTATCGGATTTTCTGCCACATTGCCCAATACATTGAACTGAACGTTGGCCATCATATTGGGGGCAGGCCTTGCCGTAACGCCAATGTTGAATGACTGCATGTGATCGAAACCAAGCCTGTTGGGATAACCATTTGCCAACGGTGGCTCGGTAGATTTAGGCGTAGAAATAAGACTACCGCCAGTATTGAAGGTGGTGAAATTTGCTTGCAAATCACTCAGGTACAATTTGCCTTTGTCTTCTGCTTGTGCCGCCGCTTTATCGCCACGGGCCCGCAGCATGGCATCTGCAATCTGAATGTTTTGTACAGTATTAATTTGTGATTTGCCAGCACCCAAATATGGGTTGAACTGATGCGCTTCTTTCAATGCATAGTAGGCTGCACGTGGGTACAATTCATACGTACCATTTTCGTTGGTTTTGCCTTTGGCACAAATACCAAACCACTCTTCGTTCATGTTGTTTTCGCCGGGTGCATAATCATTCTGGTAACCACCGTTCGACCAAGATGCAGTAGCATCATGCTCATCAAGGTTGGTTGTTTGTCCGGTTTTCCACCAGCCATCACTAAACTGAAAAGTAAAACCACCAAGGCTGTTGCCGTTTTTGCCCATGCCGGCTGCTTGAGCATAAATTTCTGTCCAGTTACTTACCAGCACTTTTGCCTGGTAAGCCTGATCTTCTGCATTTGCTTTTGTATTATAAGCATCTGCACCAAACTCTGTCAGCAATACAGGCTTGTTGTATTCCTTTTTTACACGGTCATACAAATCGGTAAAAGATAAGCCGCGATAAGTGTTGATGCCGAGGATATCGATATCTGGACACTCTTTTGCTATGATGTCGAGAAACAACAAATCACCATTACAAATAGCCATCGGATGGCCAGCATCAATGGTTTTCATTTCTTTTACAGCATCGTTAAAAAGCTTGTACATGCTTTGAGCATCTTTGGTAGACTTGCGGTCTGCCATCGGAATGTTCTCCGTTTCGGCACCACGCCAAAAAAGACCATAGTTGTTTTCATTGCCCAGCAAGAACAATAGGATGCCCGGTGTATTCTTATACTGGGCTACCATTTCTTTTACTTCTTTCAGCAGCAGCTCTCTTACCAATGGATTGGCATAGTCTGTATTTGGCTCCCACTTACCCTTAAGCGTAAGGCCATAGCGGCCAAACGAATGGTTGAGCATGGTGTAAATGCCATAGTTTTCGTAAATGTATTTTACCCAACGGGCAGGTACACCAGTGTACTGCCGGATGGTATTGACACCCATGTTTTTCAACAAAGGCATTTCGTAATCGAGGGCAGCCTTAATTACATCATCGGATTGTGTCCATAAACTGTAGTTGAAGTTGGTGCCAATGGGAAAGTAATCCCAGTTCATTCCATTGACAAAAAAATCGTTTCCATTGACAGATAGCTTAGCTCCATCCCTGCTTTCTGTTACAGAAATTTTGGCCACCTGAGCCATCACTCCGACACAGAACAGTAGCAAAGCGGTAGTGATCATTGACTTTCTCATATTGCATTGGTTTTTTATTTCAGCCATACTTAAATGGGTATACCCAAAAATTCGACTCAGGATTGGCCCGAATCACAATCGTTTGCAGTAAGGTACAACAATTAAAACCAAGTGGCCTCTAGGCAAACAATCGTAGAAGACGCCTCCAAAATGCACTATTCATCAGCAGCAATTCAACGGCTTTCATGCGTGTAAGACCTGAAAATTTGGCTACATAAAACATTGACACACAAGGGCAGGCAGCTTCTTTCGTCGTCGAGGGTTTCAATGGCCCCAAAGGGTGAAGTAGTCGTTTCTGGTACAGCAAGGCAATCCGTTTTCTTTCGTCGTGCAAATTTTTCATTGCGTCATCATGACACAATGTAATATTTATATTTACATTGTCAAAAAATGTTCAATCTTTTTTTATTGATTCGCTGAAAATGGTAGACCAAATGCTAAGAGTAAATGAACCCATCAATCAACTATTGCTTGCCGGAGGAGACAATTTTCTGACCTCTCTCTCGGTAGACTGTGTGATTTTGGGTTTTCATGAAGGCCAGCTAAAGGTGTTGCTGCTCAAGCATCGCTACCGTGATATGTGGGCACTGCCTGGCGGCTTTATTTATAAGCATGAGCCCACAGATGCCGCGGCTTACAGGGTACTGAAGGAACGAACCGGGTTAGATGACGTTTTCCTGAATCAATTTCATGTGTTTGGCGATCCGGGCCGCTCTTCAAAAGAGTTTCACCTCGAAGATTTTGAAACTGACGGCATTCCCATGTCTTCCGATCATTGGATTTTGCAGCGCTTTGTAACCATTGGCTATTATGCATTGATAGAATTTTCTAAAGCAATACCCGCCGGCGATTTGCTGTCAGAAAACTGCCAGTGGTGGGATATTCATGAATTGCCTACGCTCATTTTAGACCACCATGAAATTGTAAACAAAGCCTTGGTGGCATTACGCTTGCAGCTCAGCCATCAGCCCATTGGCTACAATTTGCTGCCAGAAAAATTTACCATGCCAGAGCTGCAAAAGCTGTATGAAACGATTCTCGACAAAAAACTCGATCGTAGAAACTTTCAACGGAAACTGCTCAGCTTTAATATTCTGCAACGCCTCGATGAAACCAAAAAAGGCGTAGCCCATAAAGCCCCGTACTACTACAAATTTGATTTGGAAAAATACAACGACGCCCTTCGGGAAGGATTGGATTCGGGCTGGTAACACTACGCATTTCTCATACATGCTTACACCGCCTGGCTAAACCGTTTGGCTGGTGCATCGGCCTGCTGGCGCAGTAAGTGCACATCAAAACAACGGGCAATGTTGCGAATGAAATTTCTGCCCGTATCTGTAATAGTGATTCCGTTGAGTTGCCACTCAATCAAATCATCTGCCAGCAATGCTTGTAGCGCCGGTTTGCAATGTTCTTCCAACACATCGCTGAAAGCTGTGTCGAATTCCACTTTGCCTTTGCAGCACACATCGAGTATATATTTTCTGAACAATACATCTTCTTCACTTAGTTCATAGCCTTTGAAAATAGGCAGTTCTCCTTTTTCAATGCTGGCGTAGTAATCGCCCAGTTGCTTGTGGTTTTGTGCAAAAGCGTGGCCGGCATCGCTAATGCTGCTAACGCCCAAACCAATAAGCAAGCGGGTTTGCTGCGTGGTATAGCCCATAAAGTTGCGGTGCAATGTGCCGTCTTGCCAGGCTTTGTACAACGGGTCGTGGGGCAATGCGTAGTGATCCATGCCAATATCGGCATAACCTGCTGCCGTAAGCATTTCACGACCAGCTACATACAACGCCATTTTTTCATCGGCGGTGGGCAGGTCTTTTTCATCATACAATCGCTGCCCACGGCTGGTCCATGGTACGTGTGCATAACTGTAAAATGCGATACGGTCGGGCCGCAATGCTATCACTTCTTCCACGGTATGTTGCAAGCCCGCCAAATGTTGTTTGGGCAAGCCATACACCAAATCGAAATTGACAGAAGTAAAACCAATACGTCTTGCTTCGGTAGTTGCCCGTACCACATTTTCCAACGGTTGTATGCGGTTGATAATGCGCTGCACGGTTTCATCCAAATCCTGCACCCCATAGCTGATGCGCCGAAAACCGAGTGCATACAACATGGCGAGATGTTCAGTAGTGGTATTGTTGGGATGGCCTTCAATGCTCAGTTCTGCATCGGCATGCAGGGTAGCGCCTTGCAGCAAAAACTGCATGAGGCGTTGCAAATTTTGCGGCGAAAAAAAAGTAGGTGTACCACCGCCCAAATGCAATTCCCGAATCACGGGTGCATCACCCAATTGATGCTGATACAAACGCCATTCTTTTTCCAATGCCTGCAAATACACATCTTCCACGCTATGGTTGGTGGTAATTTTTTTGTTGCAACCGCAATACGTACACAAGCTTTCGCAAAAAGGCAAGTGAATGTACAGACTGATGCCTTCGCGGTGATTGCTGGCAGCAAAGGTTTCGCGGCAGCGTTGCATCCACGCAGCAGCGGTAAAAGGTTCGTACCAATACGGTACCGTAGGATAACTGGTATAGCGGGGCACCGGCTGATTGTAGCGGGCCACCAATGCAGCAAAACCGTGAGACTTCATGCTGCAAAAAGACAACAGAATGCTGCTGCAGAAACTGACTGGCATCATAAGGAAGAGCACACTACGTCACAAGTTTGTCAAAATTGTGATGCATAAAAATGCGGCACTGCTGATTTCCAATTCCGTAATCCGTTTTTCCCGATTGCTACTGAAGCAGCCGGCCATGCGTTGCTTTTTTGCAAGCAGATGATTCATGACTGGATATGCCAGTCGTCAGTAAAATAATCATCACATTCCTATTACTTCGCAACCATTCAGATTTCATCCACTTTTACCATCTATATCCACATGAAAGTTTTCTTCCGCCGCATTCACCTGTATTTAAGTTTTGCCACCGGCCTGGTGGTGATGGTTGTATGCTTCACCGGTGCTGTACTCGTGTTTGAAGAAGAGCTGCAACATGCTTTTCACAAAGACCGCTACTATGTGCCCGTGCAAGGTAAAGCCATGACCACCGATGCCATTATTGCCAGCTTTGAACAACAGCAAGCAGGCAGCAAAGTGCAGCAGGTGAAATGGTATGCTGGTGCCGACCGCAGCGTAGAAATCAGTTTTGTACAAAAGAAAAAGGAAGAAAAAAAGACCGGCGATGCTAAACCTGCAGCCGGCAATAATGAAGCCCGCAAAACAGCGTTTGTCAATCCATACACCGGCCAGTTGATTGAGCTGTACAATTACCGCGACACGTTTTTCTATACCATGATGGCGCTGCACCGCTGGCTGCTGGGCGAAGACATTGGCAAAATGATTGTGGGTGTTTGCACCATCCTCTTTCTCATAATTCTCATCACTGGTTTAATACTGTGGTGGCCTAAAACGAGGTTGCTCATTAAGCAGCGGTTGTCTGTAAAATGGACGGCAGGTTTCAAACGCCTCAACCACGACTTCCACATTGTGTTTGGTTTTTACAGCCTTATCTTTTTGTTTGTGTTTGGCTTCACTGGTTTGGCCTGGTCTTTTGAATGGTTCAACAAAGGCATTTACACTGTAACCAACAGCAGCATGGAACGCCCCAAGCCACCCAAGAGCGACAGCACTGTACAACAACCTCGTATTGCTGCAGAGCAAGCTTTGCAAACAGGCATAGCACAATTGAAAGATGCCGCTTACTACACACTTGCATTGCCCAAAGATTCAACCGATGTGTTTACACTTACAGCACTCACTGCCGATGCGCCGCATAATACCGCCAGCGATCAGTTGTTTATCGATCAATACAAAGGGCAGGTAATTAAAACCAACTTGTACAAAGACCGCAACCTTGGCCAGCGGGTACGCAGCACTTTCAAACCCGTACATACAGGCGCCATCTTTGGCTGGCCGGGCAAAATCATTTCGGTCATGGTGTGTTTATTTGGGGTGAGCTTCCCCATTACTGGTACCATTATGTGGTGGAATCGCACCCGCAAAAAACGGGCATAAATCAGCAGTCGTTACACATTCTCATTCTTGCTACAAATACAAAGGCCTGACAGTATTCACATACCGTCAGGCCTTTTTCCAATTGAAAAGCTATCAACTCAAAATATCTTTCTTTTTAAAGGCATACAGCGCCACGCCAAAAAACAAGACGATGTGGCCAACGAGTACGCCCATGGCCTGCACCATTGCATTGATGCTGTACACAGAACCACGAATAGCTGCGCCGTTTTCATCCACCGCCATGTTGAACATGCCCTTCCATGAAGTCATGTAGCTGGTGAAGAGAAACGGATTCACTTTGGTAAACAATGGCAAATCCATGGTGCTGATGATGGTGCACACCAAAATGATGCTCATGGTGGTTACAATAGGGCCAATGCTGTTTTCGGCAAACACACTCAGCATGAATGACAATGCAGCCACTGTGGCCAAAGCCGCATACGCAAAACCAAATGCCACAATGTATCGCCAGAACACATCATCACCTTCGGCATCTACATAAAACTGAATGATGGCATAGCTTTTATTCACCAGCAAATCGCTGGTGCCAAACATGGCCATGCTTAAAAACAATGCGAGAATGGCCATCCACAACAGCAAAACGAATGTGTAGATTAACCCTGCGGAAAACTTGGCCAGCATTACTTCTGAGCGGCTGATGGGCTTGGTGAGCAGCAGTCGCAAGGTGCCGAGGTTGGCTTCGCCTGCTACCATATCGCCGGTTACAAGTGCTACCAATAACGGCACTTGTATGAGCAGCGTATTCAGCACCAAAAAGCACACGAAATAGCCATTGAGCACATTGCCATCTTGTATGGCAAACATGTCGTCCATGCCACTAAACATGAGCTTCAGCCAGGTTTGCCCATCGGCTTTCAGGGCCAGTTGTATTAACCCTACAATAACTGCGATGGCTACAAAACCAATGTAGGTGCGGGGCTTGCGAAAAATTTTATAGAGCTCTATTTGAATCAGCGTAAATACCACGTTCGTTATTTTTTGTTTGTCGTTTTTTGTTTGTCGATCGTTTCACTTCTCCACTCGTCAACTTATAAACCCGTGAACTCGTCAACTCTTACTTCCCCGTCAACGTCAAAAACAAACTCTCCAGCGAATGGCGTTTGCTCAGGTTGTCGATGGCAATATCCATGGCCACCAGGTCTTTGGCCAAGGCAGGCACATCATCGGCATGCAGGGTAAAGAGCAATCCGTCGGCTTCTGGTTTCATTCGGCTGGCCCAGGTGCTACGACCAATTTTTGCTGCCGCATCCGCATCATTGGTTTGCAGTTCTACCAAGGTATTTGCGGGGTCAAAGAGTTCGCTGGTGCTGCCTTCTATTACTTTCCGGCCCTTGTCTATGATAATCATTCTTGTAGCCACCTGTTCTATTTCGTTGAGCAGGTGGCTGCTCACAATCACCGTTTTCTGATGCTCTTTGCGCAGGTTAATAATCATGTGCCGCATTTCGGCAATGCCCTGCGGGTCGAGGCCGTTGGTAGGTTCATCTAAAATAATCAGTTGCGGGTCGTGCACCATGGCAATGGCAATACCAAGGCGTTGTTTCATGCCTTGGCTAAAGGTTTTCACCTTGCTTTGGGCACGGGCCGCCAGCCCTACTTTGTCCAGTTGGTCCATCAGCAGTTGGCGGGTGGGCTTCATGCCGCTCAGGCGGGCCATCATGTCCAGATTGTCGTAAGCACTCAGGTATTTGTACAAATCGGGGCGTTCAATAATGGCCCCAATCTGTCGCAGCACATCTTTTTTATGCTCTGGCATGCGGTAGCCAAACATGTTGATTTCGCCGCCGCTGGGTTGTATCAGCCCCATCAGCATGCGGATGCTGGTACTTTTTCCCGCTCCGTTTTGCCCCAAAAAACCATAGATATCACCCTGCTGCACGGTAAACGACAAGCCATTGACGGCATGTACATCTTTAAACTGCTTCGACAGGTTATTGACCGATATTAATGTATTGCTCATGGTACGTTTTCACTTACCCCTAAATTTCCGTTTAATCCGGGGGTTGCCTTTTTTCCTAAATAATTATACATTACAACATTACTATCTACAAAGTTTATGCTCATGACAAATTCACACCAAAGCTACCTTGTAGCACTCTCCATTCTTTTATTGCCAGCAATGGCCTTGGCCCAAAATGTGGGTATAGGCACAAATGCGCCTACAGAAAAACTACACGTTTATCAGGCCACGGGAAACACTATCGTGGCGGTACAATCTCTACCCACCAGCAACTTGTCTGCCTTTGAAGCCCGAAATGCCAGCGGCACTTCTGACCTCACCCGCTTTGGCAGCAATATGGGTTCTACCATTGCAGGCATTAGTGCCAACAACGCCACCAGACTTTGGTCGGGCGATGGCAGAATGATTATTGGCACAGGTTCAACCCACAACCTACACTTTGTAACCGCTGCTTCCGAACGCATGGTCATAACCAGCACGGGTCAGGTAGGCATAGGTGTTACCAACCCGGTAGGTATGTTGGAAGTTGATGCCGGTGGACTGTTGGAAACATCTGTCAGATTTAAAAGTGCCAGTTCATATGGAATTCGGCATTGGTACATGATGGGCAACGACCTGAGTTCTGCCCTTGTCATTGCACGAATTGGCGATGGTATTAGCGGCACACTATTGGGGCTGCCTTTCAGCAACCTCTCGGCTATATACACCAACGATGCAGGGGTCAATGCACTGGCCTTAGGTACAAAAAACAGCATCCCGCTGGTATTTGGCACCAACAACCAGGAGCGGGCCCGAATACATGGCAATGGAAACATGAGTATAGGTACTACAGCACCCGGAAACTTTGCACAACTTCATGTAAAAAGGGCAGGCATAAATAATTACACACCTGTGGGTGAAATTGGCGCCATCTATGCAGAGAACGGTAGTGCTACACAAGGCAGCGGCATTTATGGAGTTACCAGTAGTACCAAATTAAATTCTTATTTATACGCCGGCGTTACCGGTGTCAATTATGGATCTGGCACCGACAGGTATGGAGTTATTGGCTCATCCAATGGCACCAGTAGTGGCGGCGCTTATGCCGCAGGCGTAGGTGCTTTTGGTGATTATGGGTTATATGCTTATGGCTACTCAACAGCAGTACTGGCAGAGCATAGTAGTGGAGGAACATCCATCGAACTCAAAAACGGCTTCATCAAAGTAAGTGGCAGCAACAAAACCGCATTTAAGCACACCACCGCCGTTAGCAACATCACCTTCAACTATACTTATTTAACCTATGCCACTCCCAGCGAAAACGACATCGTTATAGTTACCCACAACTTTTCGCCCAACGGCACATACCTCAATAAAGCAGTAGGTGTGTTTTGGGATATATCCAACAGCCGCTGGTGCATTTACAACGAAGACCAATCCGCCATGCCGGCAAACATCACTTTTAATGTATTGGTCATAAAACAATAATGAGGGGCTGTCATCCACTGTGCAAGCTTCAGCAGCAGTCCGGGCTATTACAGGCTCCGTTGCACTCCGGCCCCGACCGTCCCGATTGCTATCGGGACGTCGGGGCTTCCCTTTCATATCCCGCAGCCCATCAGCAGTTATACTTCCATCATCATTCACACATCTGCCGCATTTCATTCACCTTTGCAGCTCATGACGCTGTTCAATATTCCCACACAATGGCAGCAATACCGCCGATTCATGCACTCGTTTTATTTCTACGAAGGCATGCGGCTTACTGTAGGTATTATGCTACCCGTGTTGCTGGGCATTTACTTCAGGCACAATAGCTGGGGCATTGCAGCGGCTATTGGTGCTTTGGCAGCAGGCATCACCGATTTTCCCGGGCCCATTCACCACCGCATCAATGGTATTGTGGCCGTTTCATTTTCAGTAGTCGGCATTACGCTTATTACCGGTCAGCTCATCCATCATCCATGGGCATTGGGTGTATTTATTGCACTGGCAGGTTTTGCCTTTGCCATCATCACGGTGTATGGCAACAGAGCCGCACAAATTGGCACGGCAAGTCTCGTCATTCTTACGTTGTTGGTTGATGAAACCCGGGTAGTACATTCTTATAACGAGCTGGCATTGGTGACGCTTGCCGGTGCCCTCATGTATTTGCTGCTCAGTCTTTTGTTGTACCGGTTACGCCCTTACAAACTGGTACAGCAGGTGCTGGGCCAGTGCATGCAGCAAACCGCCGAATACCTGCAGATAAAAGCAAGGTTCTATTTGCCCCTACCCAACTACGATGAGCTGTATCAGCTACTCACCGAAACACAGGTACAAATAAATGCGGCACAGCAAAATGTGCGGGAGATTATGTTTAAAACCCGCAGCATCATTAAAGAAAGTACGCATACCAGCAAAGTGTTGCTGCTGGCCTTTCTCGATCTGGTGGATTTGTTTGACAGCGTGATGGCTTCGCAGCCAAACTATCGTTTGATGCAAACGCATTTGCAAACCCATCCATTGTTGCCACGCATGCATGCCTTGTTGCAGCGCATGGCCACCGAGCTCAACCAAACCGGGCAGGCTTTTGCCGAAGGCAATGCTTACCCGCCTGTACCAGCCACAGCTGCTGCCTTGCAAGAGCTAAACACACTTTTTGAAACGGCCCGCCACGAAATTTTGGATGCCGATTTAATTGACGCCTTTATTACCCTGCGGCATGCATTGGATGCGTTGGAAGATGTGTATCACAAACTGGCATTGCTACAGCAATATAGTACGTACCACAAGGGTATAGACCTGAGCAGAAAAGTGGAATACCAGCGGTTTGTTGTGCCGAGCTACTTCAGTGGCAGGCAGGTGCTCAACAACATCAGTTGGCAGAGCAATATTTTCCGGTATTCCATTCGCATGATGGCGGCCATGCTGGCCGGTTACTGGCTGGCGCAAATGTTGCCCCTGGGCCATGCGTATTGGGTAGTGCTCACCATTGTAGTGATTTTAAAACCCGCATACGCCATTACCCGTCAGCGAAACATCGACCGGTTGCTGGGTACGTTTATTGGCGTGGCCATTGGTGCCGCCATTTTGTACAGCACCACCCACACGGGCATTTTGCTCAGTTGCATGTTGGTCTTTATGATTTTGTCATTTAGCTTTTGGCGGCACAAATATTTCATCAGTGTATTAACGCTGACCGTATTTATTGTGCTAGCCATGCAGTTGCTAAATCCGGGCAACTTCTCACTGCTACTCAAAGACCGGCTCATTGACACTGTGATTGGTTCTGCTATCGCATTTGTATTTACGCTGCTGATTCCGCCTGTGTGGGAGAAGCTGCAGATAGGTGCACTCTCCCGCCAAACCATTCACGACAACAAGCGTTGGTTCGATTACATCAGCATGGCATTTGAAGGAAAGCAGTTGCACATTAGTGAGTACAAGTTATTTCGCAAGCAACTCTATGTTTCTTTGGCCAACTTCAGCGATGCTTTTCAACGCATGACTAATGAACCCAAGGCCATGCAGCAACAAGCGCCTTACTGGCAGCAGTTGCTGGTGAGCAATCATACACTGGCTTCTCATTTGGCTGCATTGTACAATGAGCTGCAGGAATTGCAGGAAACAGAATGGCTCGATGATTTTTTGCCCATCACCCGGCAAATCAGTAACCGGTTGCAAACAGCACTCAGTTACTTAGGTGAAGCCGGAGGCGAACAACAGGAAGGCGCTGCCACGGGTATGGAAGAAGTGGCTATACGCCATGAGGTAAACCAACTGCTACAGCAACGCCGCCGAGAGTTGGAGCGGGGCGAAATGGAAACGCATACAAGAGGCAAATTAGTAGCCCTCAAAAGCATACTCGATCAGCTGGACATGATGCTGCAACTGAGCGGCGATATACGTAGGGTGAGTAGAAAAATGGCTGCTGGATAGGACACGGATGTATGGGACGCTGATTGCCGCGGACAAAAAGGGATTTTCACGGATTTTTATTTTTGATCCAACTGCCTTGCCAACTGCAAACTGACTACTGCAAACTTTTTCACTTACACGTATTGGTGTACATGAGAAACACTCTTTACTCGCCAAGCTTTTTTTCATCCACAGGCGGCGAAGTATTTTTCATACGCCCGGCATCTTTCAACGCCTTATTAATCAGGTATTCCAACTGCCCGTTTGTGCTGCGAAACTCATCAGCCGCCCATTGTTCGAGCAGCTGATAAGTTGCAGCATCTAACCGCAATACAAAATTCTTTTTCGATTCTTTTGCCATAATGCAACGCATTGTTCTTTTGAACCACAAAGGCGCAAGGCACACAAAGGGGCACAAAGGAATTGTACACTTTAGGGAATCTTCATTATTCAATGCATTCCCATTCTTCACTCATTTTCTTTTGTTTTAGTACAAGCTTCCGGCATTTACCACGGGCTGTGCACTTCGTTCGCTACACAGCACCACCATCAGGTTACTCACCATGGCGGCTTTGCGTTCTTCATCTAAATGCACAATTTCTTTTTTGCTCAATTGCTCCAATGCCATTTCTACCATGCCCACAGCCCCTTCTACTATTTTGGCACGGGCAGCTACAATTGCGGTTGCTTGCTGACGCTGCAGCATGGCACCTGCAATTTCTGTAGAGTAGGCCAGGTGGCTCAGCCGGGCTTCAATTACCCGTATGCCGGCAATGGCTAAGCGTTCCGTTACTTCATGCTCCAGCATATCATTCACATCTGTAGAGCTGCTGCGCAAGGTAATTTCCTCGGTATCGTGTTCAAAGTTGTCGTAGGCATAGGCACCCGCCAACTTACGAATGGCCGCTTCGCTTTGTGTTTCTACAAAGCTCTGATAGTTGTCTACTTCAAAAGCAGCCTTGTAGGCATTTTCTACTTTCCATACCACTACGGCACCAATCATAATAGGGTTACCATGCTTGTCGTTTACTTTAATGGGCTTGGTATCGAGGTTATTGGCCCGCAGGCTGATTTTCTTTTTGGTAAAAAATGGATTGACCCAAAAGAAACCATTTGTGTTTACGGTGCCTACATATTTACCAAACAGCGTAAGTACCCGGCTGCTGTTGGGCTCAATGGCTACAAAGCCAGACAATACGATGGCTAATGCCAGAGATGCCACTACAGCAACAGCAGTCAGCGTCGGATTTTCGTTTGCCCCGAATGCAAAGCAAACAATAGAAACGGCCATGAGCACAAGCGATACAAAGAGCATTAACCAACCAGAACGGGGTGTAATAATCTTTTCCATAATTGATATTATTTTGATATCACAAAGATATATCAGCCCGCTGCCCCGGATACCCGTTTCGGATGAATGGTAAAAAACCTTACACGAATGAAAAGACCGCTCCTGTTGGCTAAAACCAATCAACATCATGCCCCAACGTAACCTTTGGCACCTTAGAGCCCGCACTACTTTTTCACCTTTAGCTTCTTAAAAAATGTTGCATGGAACACGTTCATTATTACGATACCTGTATTCGCTGGGAAGCCGACCGCAAAGGCACCGCCCGTTCTTCTGTTCTCGACCAAAGCATTGAAGTAGCTACGCCGCCAGAGTTTGCCAAAGGCATGCCGGGCATCTGGAGCCCCGAGCATTTGTTTGTAGCGGCCGTCAATAGTTGCCTCATGACTACATTTTTGGCCGTGGCCGAAAATTTCAAGCTGGAGTTTTCACACTTCGAAAGCCATGCCAAAGGCAAGCTGGAAATAGTAGACAAAAAGTTTATGATGAGTGAAGTGGTGCTGCGCCCTATTGTACACGTAGCCACTGATGCCGACGTAGAAAAAGCTATGAAAGTGCTGCACAAAAGTGAAGCAGCATGCCTTATCAGCAATTCCATTAAATCAACCATTGTGTTTGAGCCGGAAGTGCTGGTACAAGCAGCCCTCGAAAGCGAAGTGGCCGAACTGTAAGCACACAAATGCGAACCAGTGAAAAAAAATCACTTCCTGCCTGATTGCATCATTTCCCGCAAGCGGTCAGGCTCCACATCTATAGCCACTATTTTACCGTCCGGATTTATTAAAAAATTATTCGGTATGGCACTGATGCTATAGGTGAGAGCAGCATCATCGTCAAATCCTTTGAGTTGACTTACGTGCAGCCAAGGCAATTGGTCTTTGATAATGGCTTTTTTCCATGCCGTAGCATCTTTGTCAAGCGAAACAGCAAATATCTCGAAGGGGTAGCCTTGCAAATCGCTGTACAACTGCCGAAGTGCAGGATTGGCTTCGCGGCAAGGACCACACCAACTGGCCCAAAATTCCAGCAATACCCACTTTCCTTTTTGGCCAGATAAAGTTCGGATTATTCCACTTGTATCTGGGGCAGACACATCGGCGAACAAACTATCTATACCCACATCACGAACTATGCTCAGATACCGACTGATAGTTTTTCCAAAGCTTGTCTGTTGCAGGTCTGGGTTTATCTTGCCAAACAATGTTCTGGTAGTGTTGCCCCCCCATTGTTTGCCATAAACGCTCAATAGAAACATGCTGTACAAAGCCTGCGGGTGCTGCTCTACAAACTGCTGATTGGCCAATTCTTCCTGCTTGGTCAATTTGTTGTAATGATCCAGCAAGCTATTCCTTTTGTCTTCATTCTTTTCTTTTTCGATGGCTGCTTCCAGCTGTTCCATTTCTTTGGCAATGGGTGCAATAATCTGCCGGAGTTTTGCCTCATCGTTGGTTACGGTACCGCCTTCTATTCTGGCATTAAAAAGCTTCTTATCATTCATTACAACAATGGTAGTGCCGGGTTCGAGCCAAAATAGCTTGTATTGGCGGTAGCCTGCCGTATGCAGCGCCATGCGTTCCAACGACACCTCCATTACTCCCTTTAATTCAAAAAGATTATTATTTACCTGCACACTATCCTGTAGCAAATTTGTAGTCGTATTGCTTAAATATATCCAAGTGCCATCAGGTAATCCTTTTGTATTGCCCTTGATGTAATATGGCTGAGCAACACATGAAACTATTGATAAAAGCGTAACCAGCAGGTATATCAATGGAAAGCGCATAAAGTGTATTTTGACTTTTGAATTTACCAATTCACTTGCAGTAAGTACATATCGGTCGTTAAAAAAAACAGCTAAAAAGTTAACTGAATAACCTAGGCGAATAAAAAAGAGGCTGTCTCGAAAAATTGAGACAGCCTCCAGTTTTGATGATGGAAGACTAAAAGCTTACAAATATTGGCGGATTTCCTCTACCAGCTCGGTGCGGGTAATGGGGTTCCCCTTGATTTTGTTGTAGCCTTTGGCATCTACCAAATATTGGTCGCGGATGATTTTGATGAGCTGTCCGTTGTTGATTTCAGGAATCAGCACGGTGTCGTAGTTCTTCAAAATATCGCCCAGGTTTTTGGGGAACGGACGCACATAACGCAAATGCGCATGGGCCACTGCATGACCTTCGGCCAGAAGGTCGCTTACAGCCGTTTTGATAGCGCCGTAAGTACTACCCCAACCGAGTACCAGCACTTTACCTTTTTCTACACCACTATCCAGCTTTTGCAAGGGCAAAAACTCAGCCAGCTTGTCTACTTTTTCCTGACGCAGTTTTACCATGAACTCGTGGTTGTCTGCTTCATAGTTTACGTTGCCGGTAATGTGTTGCTTTTCCAAACCACCAATGCGGTGCTCCAAGCCCGGTGTGCCAGGTACTGCCCAGGGGCGGGCTAGTTTTTCATCCCGCTGGTAAGGCAGGTATTTTTCTTCGCCTTCGGCGAGGGCTGTTTTAAATTTCACTTCAATGGCCGGCAGGTCGTCGGCATTGGGAAACTTCCAGGGCTCGGCACCATTGGCAATGTAGCCGTCGCTCAAGAGAATAATAGGCGTCATGTGCTGCACGGCAATGCGGCAGGCTTCCATGGCTACTTCAAAGCAATCGGCAGGAGTGCTGGCGCTAATTACGGGCATGGGCGCTTCACCATTGCGACCGTAGTAAGCTTGCAGCAGGTCGCTCTGCTCGGTTTTGGTAGGCAAACCCGTGCTGGGTCCGCCACGCTGTATGTTCACAATCACCAACGGAATTTCCATCATCATGGCCAGGCCCATGGCTTCTGTTTTGAGTGCCATACCGGGGCCACTGGTAGTAGTAATACCGAGGCTGCCACCGTAAGAGGCACCAATAGCGGTAGAGATGGCCGCAATTTCATCTTCAGCCTGAAACGTACGTACACCAAAGTTTTTGTACTTGCTCAGTTCATGCAAAATATCGCTGGCCGGTGTAATGGGGTAACTACCCAAAAACAGGGGTAAACCACTTTTTTCGGCAGCAGCAATTAAGCCGTAAGAGAGTGCCTGATTGCCCATAATGCTGCGGTACACACCAGGTTCCATTTTCGCCTTTTCCACTTTAAAACGGGTGGTAAAGGTTTCGGTGGTATCGCCATAGTTGTAACCTGCTTGCAACACTTTGATATTGCTGTTCAGGATTTCATCTTTCTTACCAAACTTTTCCTGCAAAAAGCTGACAGTACTATCCATACCACGGTCAAACATCCAGTAGAGGTAGCCGAGCACAAACATGTTTTTGGCACGGTCTTTCTCCTTGGTACCCATGGTAAAGTCTTTGGTGGCTTCACGGGTAAGTTTGGTGACATCAATTTTGGTGACTTCATATCCTTCGAGGCTACCATCTTCCAAAGGATTTACGCCTTCGGGATAGCCCGCCAAACGCAGGTTTTTGGCATCGAAGCCATCGGTATTGGCAATGATTTTGGCGCCTTTTTTAATCTGCTTAAGGTTGGCCTTGAGCGCTGCAGCATTCATGGCTACGAGTACATCGCACAGATCGCCGGGGGTAAATACGGGGTTGCTGCTAAAGCGCAACTGAAAGCCCGACACACCCGCCAGTGTACCCTGTGGGGCACGAATTTCTGCCGGAAAATCGGGGAAGGTGGCCAGATCGATACCCAGCAATGCCGTGTTGTTGGTAAACTGGCTGCCGGTCAATTGCATGCCATCGCCGCTATCGCCGGCAAACTTGATGACTACATCCTGTAATACGGTAGTCTCTTTTGGGCTTGTACTCATAATTGGAAAGCAAAATTGAATGGTCACAAATGTAAGGGAGCAACCTCTATCAAAAACATTAGAAAAGTCAGGGTTTTAAGGCTCCCGCTCCTTGAAAAAAATTCCAAAGCACGACATGGAATACCAAAGACAAATTCATCGCATTTGCAGTAGCGCAGAGGGGCATAATAGAAAAGTTCCTGCTGTCACTTATTGTAGAATTCCCAACATGCAGGTATTCCATTTAGATAGCCACCTGAAGCGTATTAAAACACTTACACCAATACCCGCAGTCCGGCGATATGGCTAGTAGTTTTTCTAAGGTCCCAGTATCTGCACTTCAATATTGCCAGCGTCTTACTATCTTTTACCCTTAAATATTGCATTATGCGAATAAGACTGCTTACTTGTTGTGTTGTAACTGGATTTATATTTTTTGCAACGGTAACCAATGGCCAAAATGTAGGCATTGGCACAGCCACTCCTGGTTTTAAATTGGATGTGGAAGGGAGAATAAGAGCCAAAGAGGGTTTCATGTATTTAGGAACATTGGGGAATTATTTTGCTACTTCTGCTGCTGGAAGCATTTACACGAATGCGGATTTTGAACCACTATCGACCAACGCCTATGATTTAGGCACCATAAATTATAGATGGGCTACCGCTTTTGTATCTAATCTGAATATAAACCAGAGCATTCTGAGCAATGGCCAAGGTGGTAATAGTGGCATTTTTTTAGGCAACGGATTAGCAGGCAAAGAAGCCAATGCCGGGCGAATTGGTTATGCTTTATTTACAGCAAATACTCTTGATATTATTGGAGGCGGCACCAATCCTGACAACCGTCGCATAAGGCTGTGGGCAGAGGATGTAACAGAAATGACCGGCGATGCCAGTGTATTTGGAAATTTGAACGTAGCAGGTAAAGTAACCACGAATGCCACGGGTACTGCTAATGTGGTTCCCATAGCTATAGCATCAATAGATGCTTTGGGCCTGGTGGTAAGTAGTACGGGCAATGTATCAGTAGTAAAAAACTTGGCAAGTGGCTTAAATGAAATTACCATTTCGGGTCAAAACATAAATCTCAATAATTATATTATAGAAGCTACTGCCTTGTATGTTTCTTCTTCAGATGATTTGACAAGTTATGGTACTAGTATTCGCATACTTAATGGTAAAATAAGGCTGTACACTTTACGTGGCGGTGCTGTCAATAGCAGTCCTTTTAGCTTGATAGTATACAAACTCAATTAATCAAGTTGTGATTGAACAACTTGCATGAGTAATTCGGAAACCTGTGCTACTTGAGCAAGTGTAATAATGAGGGGCGGCGCTATGCGCAAACAATTGGGGGCAAATAAAAACCAGTCTGTTACCACGCCTGCTTTTACAGCGGCATGGCAAATGCGTTGGCACAATTCAGCCGATTCAAATTCCACCGCCAGCAGCAATCCGCTGCCGTGAATGGCCTGAATGGCAGGATGCTGCAATTGGTTGCGAAACAGCTGTTCTTTTTCTTTTATAGTGAGTTGACCGGAGTCTGGTGTGTGGAGTAATTCGGGGCAGGATTGCAGCAATACTTCCAGCGACGCGTGGCCGGCAGCACAGCAAACAGGGTGGCCTGCAAATGTGCTGATGTGGCCCAGTACAGGATTATTAGTGAGTGTTTGCATCATACCATGCGATGCGATGAATGCACCCAGCGGCAGCCCGCCACCCAAGGCTTTGCCCAGCAATAAAATATCGGGCACTACAGCGTATTGCTCAAAAGCCCACAGCGAACCTGTACGGCCAAAGCCTGTTTGTATTTCATCAAACACCAATAGCGTACCTGTATCTGTGCAGCGTTGGCGCAGGGCTGTGAGCCAGGCTTGTTGAGCAGGTTTGGCACCCGCTTCTGCCTGCATTACTTCTACCACTACGCAAGCAGTTTTTTTGGTGATGCTTTCCAACGCTTCGCCTGTATTAAAATCTACATGCCACACATCGGGCAACAAGGGCCGGTAGGCATTGCGCCAATACTCGCCACCCATAATGCTGAGAGCTCCTTGTGTGCTGCCATGGTAGGCATTGTTGAAAGCAATGATTTGTGTACGGCCCGTCACCCTTTTGGCCAGCTTCATGGCACCTTCTACAGCTTCGGCACCGCTATTGGTAAAATACACACAGTCTAGCGATGCAGGCAGCAAACTGCTCAGGCGTTTGGCATACTGCACCTGTGGCGATTCGATGATTTCGCCATATACCAGCAAGTGCATGTAATCTTCCACCTGCTTATTGATGGCCGCTTTTACTGCCGGATGCCCATGCCCAATGTTCATCACACTAAAGCCACTGATGGCATCTACATAGCGCTGTCCGGCTACATCCCACATGTAAATGCCCTCGGCCTTTACAATTTCCAGACCAATGGGTGCAGGCGATGTTTGCGCCACGTGTTGTAAAAAAAGCTGACGATTGTTCATGGTAATACCGGACGAATTTACTCTTCTTCTTTGGGAGCATCTACTTCAGCTTGCTGTTGTTCAATTTCCTTCAGGTATTGGGTGAGCCATTTGTCAAGCTGTTTTTTCTGAAAAGTCTCTTCCGAAATTTGAGTCACATACAATTCTGGAAGAACGATATCCAGCTTCTTTCTGTCGATGTCAAATGGGCCTGCCACTGCAAAAAGCTCTTCTTTTTCATCATCATATGCAACCACGAATTTGTATACAAAAAACCGATACTTCTTGCCCATAAACAGCAGCTCTTTTTCAGCTACCAGTTCAATGGAAGGATCTTCGAAATCTTCGTCGGCTAATTCATATAAATAAGCAGCTCCAATAGCTGCCTGCGTAGCCAAATCAGCGGGCAGGTCGGCCAAGCGGTCATGCTTTTTCAACAGGCCATACACCGAGTAACGAAGCCATGGAACCTTTGCCAGCGACTGTATAGATTGTGCCGGAAAAACCCCATTGCCTGCAAGCTGCTCCAGTGCTTCAAAACGTAAATAATCTTCCTCCACAGGTTTCACGGTAAAGTCGAACAGCAAGGCATCGGCTTCGGGTGTTTTCATCTTCGCCAGGTATCGGGGCATTGCATCCATGTAGGAATAATATTCATGATCTGGCTTACTAAGTATCGTCAAAAAATGCTGTGAC
>JADLHL010000245.1 GCA_020848815.1 Chitinophagaceae bacterium
CTGATTGGCAATGGTGCGGTAGGCCGACCGGCTACTCCAATAATCAACAACCTGCTGCCAACTCAGGTATTGTGCAAACTGATAAAAGATAAGGCCTATGCCTACGGCAGCACTTATGCCTGCGGTAAAGAATAAGCCAACATAACTGTTGTTTCGTTTCTTGCTAGCAAGGCCCCATACGCCCATGCCTGCGGCTAAAAAAGCAGCCACCCAATCGAAAAACATGAGCATTACAATCACCACAAATAATTGCAGGTGAAAGCTGGCAGTGAGTGCATTGCTGGTGCTTGCCGCCTTGCGCCACAGTAGCAATACACACAAAACTAATGGCAGCATAATGCCGGTGGTAACGTAGCTGTGCCCCATGTACCACAGCGGTGCCGGAAGCAAGGCAAACAGTGCCACTGCTTGTATGGTTTGTTGTTCATTTGCCAGCCATTGGCGCAGCAATTTGTATAATAAGCTTACAGTAAAAAGTCCGATGAAAATATTGAGTATTTCAAGTGCCAGCGGAGTGGGGGGTATTTGTAAAAAGTGAAATACAAAATAGGGGAGTACATACCAGCCTGCACCAAAGGAGAGATAGACATGATTGCCATTTGCATCAATATGCGGACCGTTTTCCAAAACCCTGTTGCTGTTTCCCTGAAAATTCATGAGCGGGGTATAACCAACATTGGCAGCCCCACCAGCCTGTGACCAGCTTACAGCATTTATGAGTATCACTGCATTGTTGAAATCGTGGTGCTTGGACAATGGCCTGTTGATATGCGGCAGGCGCAACGCAATAAGCACCAGCAGCAATAATAAAAACAGGCGGTGTGTACTCAGCCATGTACGCATAGCATTGCCTTATTTTAAAGTGGGTTGTTGAAGTTGGCGAATGGTGTACAATAAAAAACCAAAGACCATTATTTGCATGCCCAAGGCTATGCAAAAGCCTGCCGGAATAATGATGCGAAAAACGGCAGAAGGATCGAGTGGGCCAAAGCCTGCTTGCTGCCACTGCCATACAGCATAAGCCGATAGCAAAATACCCAATAAGAAAATGCTTCCACCTAAGAGTAAGCCCGTTTCAAAATCGAGCCAGCGATTTATTTTCTGCGAAAACTGCCGTGCAGGATACAAGCCCATTTTGCTTCCATACAGGCGGGCCAGCACATAAAACTGTAGCAACTGTGTGCCCAGCATTACAAAAATGGAAGCATAATACAGCGTATGAATATCCAACACCAGGTTGAATACTTGTATGTAGCTAAACAACAATGTGCTGCTGAGCAACAGACCCAGCATTAAAAAGAAAATAGCTGGTGCCAGTAGTAACCATTTGGGGCTGAGCAACAGCATAAGTCGCAAATGCTTCCAGCCATCTTGCCATGTTTTTAAATGCGGCTTTCTATCCCTGCCATCTTTGTGCAACCTTACCGGAACTTCAGCAATATGCATGCGTTGCAATCCGGCTTTGGCAATCATTTCTGATGCAAACTCCATGCCCGGAGATTGCATGTTTAATTGTTCGTATGCTGCTTTACGAATAGCCCGCATACCACAATTAAAATCGCCAAGGGAAACAGCAAATGAGTGTCGGCCAATCCATGAAATAACCGGTGTGCCAAGGTAGCGGTGTAGCAAAGGCATGGCACCTGCATCTATACCGCCGGCAAAACGGTTGCCTACAACTAAGTCTGCACCGCTACGTATAGCAGGTATAAATTGGGGCACATCCGCAAAATCATAGCTCTCATCTGCATCTGCAAAAATGATCCATTCGTATTGTGCTGCAAGAATGCCTGCATGCAAAGCAGCACCATATCCTTTTGTGGTTACGTGTACCACACGTGCACCCGCTGCTGTTGCAATAGCTACAGAATCATCTGTACTGCCATTGTCCGCAATAATGATTTCACTATGGGTGATGCCTGCTTGTGCCAATGCCAACCGGGCACTGCTGATGCAGCGGGCCAATGTGTTGGCTTCGTTTAGGCAAGGCATGAGTACCGTTAGTGCATTCATAGCAGCAAATGTGCGGCATTTTACAACACAGGCATGGCTGGTTTGCCAAACACAAAAAGATTATTGAGTCCCAACTGAAAGCGCTGATGCAGCAATAAGGTAAAACCAGCTTTGGCTGCTATCTCCGGCGTTTGCTCTACCTCAAAACCGTGGTGTTGTTCAAGGCTCATGCCTTCTATGAGTTTGAGTGTAGATAAAGCCGCTAAAATGTAATCGACTTGTTTGGATGGAATGCTGCAAATGAGCTGGCCGCCAGGTTGCAGGCATTCAAAGCAGCAACTGAAAAATGGGAGCAACATGTCATTAGGCAAATGTTCAATCAATGCGAGTGCAGTGATGCGGTCGAACTGCCAGTGTGGCGAAAAATCAAAAGGGAAATTTGTTTTATGCAATTGTATGTGTGCATGAGGAGAAGTGGCCTGGCAAAGCGGATCAACACCTACGCCAAAAGATATCCGGGATGCAAGTTGAAGCAGCATTTCGCCTTGATGGCAGCCAATGTCCAGCAATCGGCTTCCGTTGGGTATGTGTTTACTGGCTTTTTTTATCCGTTGCTGTTGCAAATAACGATCAATACCTGTCATAACGTTGTCAAAAATAAGCAACCCGTCAGCTTGATTCACTGTTAGAAATCATCATTGCCCCAATAGTTGACAGGCAGCTTGTATTTGTGCAGGTTCTTTTTGAATTTTTTGCGTTCTTTCCGGTCTGTTTTGATGCCAATATTCGTTAGTATTCCTTCAATGCCAATTTTGCTCAGGAAGTTAAACTGGCCACGTTTTACCACCCTTGTTTTAAATACCAGATTTGGTCGGCCATTGTCGTGGCGACGTACCAGTTGATTGGCCAGCCAGTTGATTGTGCCAGATAAAAAGAACTTACCATCCCCGTTTTTGCCCAACAGTTTTACACTCATTTTCCGGTATCGTAAATCCATGGTGCCGTAGGCAAAATATTTGTTGCCATTGGTGAGTAACGTAAGGGTATCTATGATGCCACTTTTTATTTGCAATCCCATTTGCGGACGCAGCAGTGTATTCATTTCATGCATGTTCATTTGGCCCATACGTACCCGCATCCAAAATCCTTGTAAACTGTCTGTATACGATTGCCTGAAGTTAATTTTTGTTTGTCCTTTTCCGTATACCCTGCTATTCATAATCATGATGAGTGAATCATCAGTCTGTATATCGTAGTTTTTTACGTTGGCAATAAATCCATTCACGTTATCTAAAAATATTTTCCCTTCCTTACCGCTTTTTTGGGCTATCTCATTGTAGCGTACTACACCATTACTGAGCCTGATACTATCCATGCGAATGGGGTATGGAAGGTTGAGTATTTGCTGTGCCAGCAATGGTCTGTAATTCAGGGTGTCTTCGGGTCGGGTTTTATCTCTTTGAGGCCAAATGCTGGCGGCATCTATGCTCAGCCATTTGATATGCAGCGGTGGAAGTGGTTTATACAAATCTATCGCAACATCCCGCCCGATTATTTTTCCGGTTGACAGGCTGATATAATCGTTTTCAAAAGGTTGTTGTAGCCAAAACGCTTCACGGCTGAGCGTTGGCGTCATATGCATGGAGTCCAGCTCAAAATTCAAAGTGTTGTTATTGGTGGCGTTCAGTCCAAATAGGGCTATTTTTTCCTTTGCTGTATGGCGGGTAATATTAGCGCCACGCATCCACCAATGTTGCTGCGCTATCATTTTTTTCCAATCTAAGCTATCGGTGCTGGTATAAAAAAAATGACTGGCACCAAACTCTTCTATCGAAACATGGATACTGTCTTGTTGCTTTCCAACAATGGTTTGCGTAAGGCCGTTCAGCAGTAGGGTGTCTACCATGCCATTCATTCGTTTGCTGGCAGGCCATACATTTACTTTACTCATCGCCAGCAATACGCCCGACGGACGAAAGGTACGGTCTGAAAAAGCCGTTTGCACATCGTGACTAAAGTACCGGATGCGACTTGCATGAATATGTGGTGCGTTATTGCTACTGAGTACCGATACATCTTCGCCCACCAGTTTGCCTTTTAGTGATTTGCTGTAATGTAAAGTGTCTCCCGTAGCAGCTTTCATGACCACATCAATCTCCGGATCTTCAAGTTCGAGATGTTGTAAATAAAAAGGCTTGGATCTGGGCTTTGCTACTGTTGGCAATACTGTTACTTGTTGCGGGCTATTGGTGCGAGTGCTGCTGATGTGAAGCACAGGGTGCTGCATATACAAGCTTACCAAACGCAATTCATCGGGCTGTGTATTGTACACACCAAATCCTGCTTCCATCAGCGCAGCACTAAATTGAATAGCTGTATTGCCTTTCCGGTTGTAACCCTTAGCATTTTTAATCCGCAGTTTTCCCGGTTGATCCAACTGCAAACTACCAGCCTGAAACCAGGTGTCGCCACTTTCCAGTTCATTGGTATGGCTCCCTATTTGAAGCGTTTTCCAATGGGCAATGCCGTTGGAAAAAGCGAAACCTGCTGCTTTCAAATCAACAGCCGCCGACACTGCCAGCCGGTCGTCTTGCTGTAGTTTGAAAACAATCTTATTCAAGTCTAATATGCCAATCGAAAATTCTGGCAAAACACTCGATTGTGCAGTTGCTGGCTTACCGGATTTGCTCAAGATGGTGACTGTGCCGCTCTCTACCGTAACATGCGAAGGTGACAGCCCTTCACCACTGGTTACATCAATGTCATTGTTGGCATTTAAGAGCGTTACACCACGCAAATCTATTTGTGCATCTTCGCCAAACTGACCATTAATCCGTCCGAAGTAAAACCCCCTTGGATTGTTCAGCAATTGTACATTGCTCAGGGTAAGCAATATGTTTTTACCCATAAGGGTAAAACCCTTGGTTTCCATTTGCCGGATGGCATGAATGATATCCATGACATTGCCTGCTTTCAAAGCTTTTTGACCGTCTATCCGAAGGGAAAGACCAAGGAGTTTCAACTCATCTTGCTGCCTTTCTTGCGGTATCATTTTTATAGCAGCTTCCCGAATGATGATATCATCTAACTGAATGCGGTCATCAATTTTCTTAAGGAGTACATCCACCGATTCATTGATATCTTTTTTTTGTAGGGAAGTTTGTTTAGGCCGCTGCAGCAAATTATATACGATTTCCGGACGAACAACGGTGAGTTTTTTGGCAACGATTCTGCGCAATAATAAATCACCTAATGAATAGCCTTCCAGCCGAAGTTCCGGCACGATAACGCTTTTGGATTGACGAAACTTGTTTTTCTTTTCAACGATTTGATAGTTTTTTAAAATAAGGGCATCACTCTGTATAGATAAATCGCTTAAAGAAGCAGCGTATAAACTGTTGCTGTCACTTTCTGAAAAGTCGGAGATATGAATGTCTAAAGCGCCAATGTCTATTGCCGGGCTGCGTCCTTTGATGACCGACAATTTTTTCACCGAAAGCTTGTTGCCCTGCAGCTGCATTTCAGCGATATCATTTTTTTCAACATAGTCACGGGTTTTGAGTGCATACGATACATTGGAAATAGCACCGTAGTGAATGGCAAAAGAACTGCCCTCGTATCGCTGCTGTTGAACCTTGTTTTTTGTAGCTGGTACAGTGTTTTGGGTAAGGTCCAACGTAGCTTTTCCTTTGTCAATCAATACAGAATCTACTTCAAAAAATCCTTCCTGTAAAAAGCGGTTCCAATTAAAATTGCGTACATCAATACTGTTGAGCTGTACTTTTTCAGCAGCATCATTTGGGGTTCGGTAGCTAATGTCGAGTGAGTCTATTTCGAGATCTCCTTTAATGCCGTCTACAATCAGTTTGCCCAACTGTATTTGCAGGCTGCTGTCTTCCAGATGAATGTCGGGCCGGCGCAGTGTGATTCTGCCATTGGTAAATAATGGTGCATTTACCGGGGCTTCTTTGCCAACATCAAGCCCTTGCAGTAAAATATGAATATGGTTGAGGCTAAAATATTGCGAAGCATTTCGGGCATCATTAATCCGAATGGCAGCATCTTCAATCAGTGCGTCTCGAACATTCAGTTCATTAAAAGCCTCAAATAATTTTTGCTGCATAGCACCAATGGTTTGCGCTACCGATTTTTTGGTGCTGTCAGTTTTGTGTTGGCCGTAAGCTATAATGCTTGGCCGATGTATTTGAATGGTTTTTACATACAGTTTATTGTTGAAAAGCAAAGCCCACAGAGAGCCTATTTTCAGCTCAATACTATCGGCGGTAAAACTGAGTTGTTGCTGGTTTGTATTGTTTGGTTTCAGGGCGAATTGCTGCATACTTACACCCACAGGAAAATAACCGAACCTTACTTTTTTGGCTTCTGTACGGTATTGCCCGTTCGACAATTCTGATACCACCCCCTCAAGCACCTGTTTGGCTCTGTATTGGAGCATAAAATGGGCTGCCAGCACCATCGCCAACAACGATAGGAGTAGGTAAATGCCAAATCTTTTCAAACGACGCATAACGACTGATGAATGAATGTAGTAATTTAAGCAGATTGAATCAGGTAACCGAAATTGATTTAAGCAATGCTGCACAAAAAAAGCTGCAGGCATTTGCCCACAGCTTTAATTATATAAATGTTGTAAATAATTAACTCACACCTGCACCAGCATTTATCTTGTCTTCGGGGTTCACAAAGTGCAGATTGCCGCTGGCGTCTTCGGCCATCAGTATCATGCCCTGGCTTTCAATACCACGCATTTTGCGGGGCGCCAAATTCACCACCACCGTCACTTGCTTGCCCACAATGTCTTCGGGCTTAAAGTGAAGGGCAATGCCGCTCACAATGGTGCGGGTTTCAAAACCCAAATCCACCTGCAGCTTCAGCAGCTTGTCAGCCTTCTCCACTTTTTCGGCTGTTACAATGGTGCCCACCCGGAGGTCTATTTTAGCAAAATCATCGAACACGATTTCTGGCTTTACTGCCCCCTGGCCCCCAGCGGGGGAAGAGACAGCCTCACTGACATTTACTATGCCTTTATTTTCTCCCCCTCCGGGGGCAGGGGGGCTTTGTCCTTTTAATTTCTCAATCTGCTTCTCTATTTCTGCATCTTCAATCTTGCGGAAAAGCAGCTCAGGAGCCCGCAGGTTGTAGCCGGTGCTCAGCAGTTTTTCCTTGCCGGCATTTTCCCAGTCCAGCATTTTTTCTACCACCTTCATCATGTGCATCATTTTGCGGGCAGTGCCGGGCAAAAACGGATTAATCATGATGGCCAGGTTGGCACTCAGCTGCAGGCATACATGCATGGTTACATCAATGCTTTGGCGTGCTGCCACCTGTTCAGGTGTAGCCAGTCCGCCCTTGCCACTCAGCAAATCATCACCCAATACTTTGGCCTTAATCCATGGCTCTTTTTTCTGCATGTACTGGTTGCCTTTGCGGGCCAGGTCTATTACTTCAAACAGTGCATCGCGGAATTTGTATTGCTCCAGCAGCTGCTCCATTTTATGCTTCGTTGCTCTAATCTCGTTGAAGATGTTGCGGTCGTCATCATCCATCGCATCCAGATGCAACGGCGGCACTTTACCACCACAGAGCTTGTGCATCAGCACCCAGGTGCGGTTGATGAAATTGCCGAAGATGCTGACCAGCTCGCTGTTGTTGGCATCCTGAAAACCTTTCCATGTAAAATCGCTGTCCTTGGTTTCTGGCGCAATGGTCGTGAGGTAGTAGCGCAGCACATCTTCACAACCGGGAAAGTCTTCGAGGTATTCGTGCAGCCATACCGCCCAGTTGCGGCTGGTGCTTACTTTCTCGCCTTCGAGGTTCAAAAATTCATTGGCAGGTACATTGTCGGGCAATACGTATTTGCCATGTGCTTTCAGCATCGAGGGGAAAATGATGCAGTGGAATACAATATTGTCTTTACCAATAAAGTGTACCAGTTTGGTATCATCCTGTTGCCAGTAGTCTTGCCAGGTATCGGGCAGCAGCTCTTTGGTAGCGCTGATATAACCAATGGGGGCATCAAACCACACATAGAGCACTTTGCCTTCGGCATCGGGCAGTGGCACCTGCACACCCCACTGGCTGTCGCGGGTCATGGCTCTTGGGTGCAAACCGCTGGTGAGCCAGCTTTTGCACTGGCCAAACACGTTGGTTTTCCATTCGGTATGGCCCTGCAAAATCCATTCGTTCAAAAATGGTTCAAACTCATTCAGCGGAAAATACCAGTGTTTGGTTTTGCGCTTCACCGGCGGGTTGTTGCTCAGCGTACTTCTCGGATGAATCAGTTGCTCCGGGCTTAGTGAAGTGCCACATTTTTCGCACTGATCGCCGTAGGCGTTGGGGTTGCTGCACACGGGGCAGGTACCGGTAATGTAGCGGTCGGCCAAAAAGGTTTGCTTCTCTTCGTCGTAGTACTGCTCGGTTTCTTTTTCTTCAAACATGCCGTCGTCGTACAGCTTTTTGAAAAAGTCGGCCGATGTTTCGTGGTGCACTTTGTTGCTGGTGCGGCTGTATACATCAAAGCTGATGCCCAGCTTTTCAAAACTGTCTTTGATGATGGCGTGGTACTTGTCTACCACATCCTGAGGTGTTATGCCTTCTTTCATAGCACGGATGGTGATGGGTACGCCATGCTCATCGCTGCCGCCTATGAATTTGATGTCTTTTTTACGGGCCCGGTCCCATCGTACATAAATATCCGCTGGCAGGTAGCAACCCGCCAGGTGGCCCACATGCACGGGGCCGTTGGCGTAGGGCAGCGCTGCCGTTACCAGTATGCGTTTATAGTCTTTCATATTGTTCTATTCCTTGGTAAAAAAAGCCGGCCATCGGGGCCGGAGCCGCAAAGATAAGCGTTCATAGTCGGGAGTTCGTAGTCCGTAGTCAGTCGTCGGTGGTCCGGAGAAATCGTCATGCCGACGCAGGAGGCATCTCCTCAATCGAAGACGGTTTTAGCTCCTCTCCCTTTAGGGAGAGGTTGGGTGAGGGTGGACTATCAGCTCCTACGCCCTGCTCAGCAGCCGTCCGGGCTGTCACTGCTACTCCTCGGCCTGGCTGCGCTGCGGCCTGTGGGGTATCCCTGTCTGCCGACAGGCAGGCGTTCCATCCCGCAGCCCTTGAGCACTACCAACTTCATTCAGCATTCCTGCTTACCTTTCCTTAAAATCGGGAAGCATGGAGCAAGTATATCTTGTAAAAGTGAAAAAGGAATATGCAGCCGCAGCCATCGAGCAGTTGTTGCAAGAAAATGCGCTGGAAGCCATTGAACACCCCGGTGCCGTTTCTCCCGATGAACGCATGAACCTCATCAGAGAAGAACGGGAAAAATACATTCGGGGAGAAGATGCCTCCTTTACATGGGAGCAGGTGAAAGCATTAGCTCAGCGTAAAAGTTTGCATTAATGATGGCCATTCAATTGGAAATCCGGCCATTGGCTTCTTTGGAAATTCTGGATGCGTATGATTGGTATGAAGCACAGCTCCCTGGATTAGGAGATCGGTTCTTGTCCGACCTCGACGAATTCTTTGCTATGTTACTTCGCAACCCCAATACTTGTGGGTTTCTTGAAGACAACATCCGCCAAGGTAGACTTTCCACATTCCCCTACTTGGTAGTTTACGAAGTATTTCATGAGAAGGTGGTTGTCTTTAGTGTATTTCATGCATCGCAAAACCCGGATAAGAAGAGGAAGATGTAGTTTTTCTTTGTGTTTTGTTATTTAGCTTCCAGAAACCGCAGTGCTTGCGGCGAATTGTAAATATTTTGAACATATGTCAAGTTCATACATTTATCGGCGTTATCCCGAATTGGCATTTAAGGCTTCAAAGATTTTAATCGGTTTTGTATTCATAATCATTTCAGGAGAATTTTTATGGAAGCAAATTGTTAAGACAGAACAATTGCCGTATCAATACACCATTGGCTTCATTACAAGTGACCTTACAAAAAAATCAGATTCTATAAGCGTTCGTTATCTGGTTGGTACAAGTTGGTATTCATTGAAAAATGCTTTGCCATATGAAGAAGTTGATAAACTGCTACAAAGCCCACAACGACTTTTTGTGAAATTTGAAAAGAAGGATCCTCAGAGAGCCAGTCTGCTTTTCACACCATTGCCAAACGATAAATACTATCAAGCTGGAGAAATCTTGGATAGTGTTTTCACTTCTCGAAATGAAAATTGATAAATCTATCTCCAAAGCAGGTAGTCTTCTCAAGAACCTTTGCCCCCCAGTTTCTTTATCTAAGAAAATCCAAGTGTAATCAGGCAAAAACAAACAATCTGTTGCTTTCAACAGATGCTTTCCGATATTCGAAACTGTAATCATACGTATTGTCGTCTGATACAATTGTAAAACCAAAACTGTATATGCGATCTCTTTTGTTGACGCTGTTGCTGGCGGGTACTGTGGCCGGCAGCCAAACCATCGCCCAGCCAACCAATCCCTGCATGGCCCGCTCCGGCATTTACCCCCGTCCCGAGCCCAAATATGGCGGCAAGCTGGCCCGCAACTTTTTCATTTTCGATGCCGAACTGGCCAAGCACCCACAAGTGCAAACGCCAGCCTTTCACAGCATGGTACACGGGCAAACGGTGCAACAATTGCAACAACTGATGCGCAGCAACAAACTGAGTTCAGTAGAGTTGATTCTGTACTATGTGCACCGCATCAAGCAGTACGATGAAGGCCTGCTCAACAGCATCATCGAGCTCAATCCGGATGCGCTGAGCATTGCTGCCAAACTCGATGCCGAACGCAAAACAAAAAAGGCACAAGGCTCTTTGCATGGCATTCCCATTTTACTAAAAGACAATATTGCTACGGCCGATAAAATGCATACCAGTGCAGGTACTGCGGCACTCGCTTTGTGGAAGCCAACCAAGGATGCTGCATTGGTGCAGCAGCTGCGTAAATCCGGAGCCGTTATATTCGGCAAAGCCAACATGAGTGAGTGGGCTAACTACATGGATCCCTGCATGCCTAGCGGGTTTAGTGTCAATGGCGGACAAACCCGCAACCCTTATGGCGCTTACGATACATGGGGTAGCAGCAGTGGCAGTGCGGTGGCTGTAGCCGCCGATTTGGTTACTGTAAGCATTGGCAGCGAAACGCAGGGCTCCATCATCATGCCGGCGGGCATCAATAGCATTGTGGGCCTCAAAACCAGCATGGGTTTGTTTAGCGGCGAAGGCGTGGTGCCGCTGATGTTGTTTCAGGATGTGGCTGGCCCCATGGGTCGCACCGTAGCCGATGTGGCTGTGGTATTGAATGCACTCACTGCCAACACGCCACAGGCAAAGGATTTTACCAAAGCAACTGCCGACAACAAAGTGTGGCGGGTGGGCTTGCCTGATTACAGTGCCGCAGTGGTTGATAGCCTAATGAATCGTTTGCCTGCCAATACAGATTCTGCCATGAAAGCCCGCAGCAAAAACTTTTATGCCGGTGAGCAGCTGAAAATGGAGCAACAAAAAGCGGAGTTTGAAAAAGCTGGTGTGCAAGTGGTACGCATTCCTGCGTATGATTTGCCAGGAGGTTTAAATGTTGGCCCCTTGCTGCAGCATGGCTTCAAGCGTGACCTCAATGCATTTTTAAATGGCTTGGGTAAAGAGGCTCCCCATGCTTCTTTGGAAGCCATTATTGCTTACAATAAAACAGACTCTATCAACAGGGCGCCGTATGGCATGGGGCATTTGATAAATGCACAAAATAATACCATGACCGAAGCGCATTACGACAGTGCCACCGCCGATCATTTGAAACGTTCAAGAGCAGCCATTGATGGTTTGTTGAAGAAGTATGATGTGCAGGTGATTGCTTCATCACTCTCGCAGATCTATGCGCCGGCAGGTTATCCGGCATTGGCGGTGCCATCGGGCTATGCAGTCAATGGTCAGCCCAATTGGATTGTATTGGTAGGCGGCTACATGGGTGAATATGAACTGCTGGCAGTAGGCCATCGGTACGAGCAGGCTACCAAGGCCAGAAAAGATCCGAATTTGGAAAAAACAATTAGTAGCTTGAAGTAATGTGATGTAGCAATACACAACACATTTTCATAAAAGCGAAAGGCACAATGATTCATCGTGCCTTTCGCTTTTATGCAGTATATATTTAAATCAGCAATCGTACATCAGCCATCCTCAAATCGGTATCGCCGGTTCTTGCTGGCTCAGGCAATGAAAACTGCCGAGGCCCCAAATAATTTCTGTAGAATCGATGCCAACCACTTCTCTTTCGGGATGTGCCTGCTGAATAATTTGCATGGCTACATCATCTTTTGCGGAGCGGAACGTAGGCACTATCACATACTTGTTGGTGATGAGATAATTGGCGTATGATGCTGGCAGTCGCTGGTCTTCCCAAATCACAGCATCGGGCATGGGCAGTTCAATAATGTTGAGCTGCTTGCCATTCAGCAATCGCATTTGCTGCAACTGCCGCAGGTTGTGTTGCAAAATATCGTGGTTCTCGTCTTGCTTGTTGGGTTCAATCACGGTAATAACGGTATCTGCATTGACGAAGCGAACAGTATCATCAATATGGCCGTCTGTGTCATCACCTACAATGCCTTCATCTACCCACAGTACTTGGTCTTGTCCGTAGTAGTCGCAGAGGTATTGTTCTATTTGTGCCTGATTGAGATGCGGGTTACGATTTTCGTTGAGCAAGCAAGCAGTTGAAGTAAGAATGGTGCCAGCGCCATTAAACTCCACTGAACCGCCTTCCATTACAATGCCCGGGTGAAACACTTGGTAACCATAGTGTTTACCAATCAACGTCGGAATTACATCATCCAAATCATACGGCGGATACTTACCGCCCCACGCATTGTAGCCCCAGTCTACAACGGCTTTTTTCTTGTCGGTTTTGTGCAGCAGAAAAGCAGGGCCGTGGTCGCGGCACCACGCATCGTTGGTGGGATGAAAGAATAATTCCACCTGACTCATGTCAACCCCTGCCTGCTGCAAATGCCCGCTGGCAAAGGCTTTCATGGCTTCGTTAGCCACGTTGATGCGTACCTTTTCGCTTTGTGCCACGTATTTTACAAACTGGCTGTAGTAGGGAAAAATGGCCTGTATTTTATCGGGCCAGCTGGCTTCTTTATGCGGCCAGCTCAGCCATATGGCTTCATGAGGCGCAAATTCTGCAGGGAAGTAGTAGCCGAGTTCTTTTGGAGTTGGTTGCATGCAATGAATTTTATGGGACGCAGATTTTAAGGATGAAAACTGATGTACGCAGATAAAAGCATCCGTGAGCATCCGTTTTTTATCTGCGGCATCCGTGTGCTATCAATCCTCGTCGATAAATCGTTTGGTAATAGGAGCGTAACTATCAATCCTCCGGTCACGCATGAAGGGCCAGTGGGTGCGGTAGCGGTCGGTTTTGCTCAGGTCAAGTTCCTGCACATGCACTTCCTCTTCGGTATGGCTGGCTTTGTACAGCAGGCTCCCAAAGGGATTGCTGATGA
>JADLHL010000246.1 GCA_020848815.1 Chitinophagaceae bacterium
AATAGACAGCGGTGATGTAGCTACATCGCTGAAAAACAAAAACCTCACAGCATGCTGTGAGGTTTTTTTATGCGTAAAAATTTCAAGCTGCAATACAAGAGCGTTACCATTCGGCCAGCACGGTTACGCCACCTTTCACCATTTCGCCCATCTTCACTTTTACCCGGGCATTGAGTGGCAATAGTAAATCTACACGGCTACCAAATTTAATGAAGCCCATTTCTTCGCCTTGCTGTACCTGCATGCCTTCGCTCAGGTAATTGACAATGCGGCGGGCCAGGGCACCGGCTATTTGCTTCACTAAAATTTCGTTGTGGCCTACCTGATACACCACACTGTGGCGTTCGTTTTCGGTGCTCGATTTTGGATGCCACGCCGCCAGGTATTTGCCTTTGTGGTATTTGCTGTACACCACTTCGCCGGTTACGGCATTGCGGTTTACATGCACATTCAACGGGCTCATGAAGATGCTTACCTGCAGGCGTTTGCCTTTGAAGTATTCATCGTCCACGGTTTCTTCTATCACTACCACTTTGCCATCGGCGGGGCAAATAATTTTTTTATCGTCGATGGTGAGTTGGCGGCTGGGCAGGCGAAAAAACGAAATGATGAAGAGCCACAAACCAAAGGTGACAATGAAAATAAGGAGCGACAACACGGGGTATTGCTGGCTGAGAAACCACACCGATAAACCGTTGATGGCGCCTAAAATGAGGGTGGCAATGCCAATGCTGGCAAATCCTTCTTTATGAATGGTCATGAAAAGTACAGGTTATTGTGAACGGCAAAAGTAATGGTTTGCACCGTTGAACCTGAATGATTGCCAATGCTGTTTTTGGTTGTTGGTTTGGTGTTTATTGTTCATTTGTCCGGGGGCCTGTACACGTGTGAACGGTTTTACAGACTGTGGTGTAGCAAAATCATACGCTGCCTAAAACATCAAACCAAAAACGACAAACAACAAACCCGAAACGAAAAACCGAATTACATATCGAAAAGTTACGTGGTGCTTCTTGTTTTGAACTTGTTTGCATCCAATACAGAAAAGGCCTTCAGCAAGGTCGTATTGTATTGTTGAATAATTTGGAGCACCAGCGCTGCTTTTATTTGTGAGTGTGCTTCCATCATTTTCACCAATAAAATGCCATTGTTGGGAAGCTGCAAACGAATCACCAATTCTCCAAAATCCTTATCCTCGGTAATGAGCAAAGCTTGCTGTGCAAATACAATGGCTAAAACATCTTTGTCTTTGATAGCGGGGTTTTGTTCGCTGATGGCATATACCTCAAAACCAGCGTTTCTGAGCGTTGCGGTAATGGCGTAATCTACGCATTCATCGGTAACAATAGCGATGCTGTTAGTCATCAAAACACCATTACGTTTTCATGCGTAGCATTGTCTGCTGCATACAGTAGCGCCGCTCTGATGGCTTCAACGGAAAGCCTTGGGTAGGCTTTCAATAATTCTTCTTCTGAAATGCCATGACCTAGTTTTTCCAAAATGAGGGCAACAGGAATCCGGGTTCCTTTAATCACTGGTTTACCAAACATGATTTCCGGATTATGTTCAATGTATGTGTTCCAGTTCATGACGTTCTTTTTTTAAAATTACTCAAATATTTTCACCACCAACCACACAAACGGTGTAGCTATCAACAGGCTGTCGAAACGGTCGAGAAAGCCACCGTGCCCCGGCATCATGTTGCCGCTGTCTTTTACACCGGCACGGCGTTTCAGGTAGCTTTCAAATAAATCGCCCAACGTGCCGGTTACTGCAGCCGTAGCAGCAATGGCGGCTGTTATTTTCCAATCGGCTTTCAGCCACAACACAGCTACACCTGTAACCACTACCACCGCCAGCAAAGCCCCGCCAATAGTGCCTTCCCAGGTTTTCTTGGGTGAAATTTTACTGAGTGGTGTTTTACCAATCATCGAACCTACAATGTAGGCCATGGTATCATTGATCCAGATGGAAGCAATGAGCAGGATGGGGTAGAGCCAGCCAAAATCGCCCAGAAAACTATTCATGTTTTGCTGCCGCAACGATAGCATGAGGGCAATGCTGAGGCTGATGTAAAACACTCCGAAAAATGCAGACACCATGATACGGTTTGATTTATGCAACCGATCCTGATACAATCCATTGAGAAATAATGCTTGTCCAGCCATTAAAGTGATGAAAATCGTACTACCTGATAAATGATAACCCTTGATTTGAAACGCATCGCCACAGGCCAACAATACAAAACTGTAGCCTACTAATATCATACCCACACGGCTAAGAAAGTTGTACGTAGTCTGCTGAATTTTTTCCTGCAGATTGAAATACTCCCACCAGCACCCCACATGAACAATGCTGAAGAGTAACAGAAAACTCCAGTGATTCCAGAGCAAACCGCCAAGCATGATGATGACAAACACAATGGCGCTAAGTGCCCGGGTTCTGAAAACGTCTTTATTGAGTGCCATGCAAAAAATGGTTATAATGAAAGGAACGGTCGCTTAATTATTGAGCACTTCCTGCAACACGCCGAGTGCCAGTTCTTTCAGCTGGCCCGGCACATATATTTCGTGCATGCCCGGCAGGGTAAGCACATACATGCTGTCTTGTTTGTTGAGGATCTGCGCCGGAATATTGTTGTCTTCCAGCTTGCCTTTTAAAATGGCCGCTTCGGTATAAATGGCGGTTTTGTGCAGTAGTACCCAGTTCATATTTATGCTACGTTGTTTCTTTCGTCAAAGGGGTTGAATCGGTCGTAGAAAACTTCCCGTGGCACCTCGCCTTCCTGCGTTTTTTTCATGGCGAAAAATACGGCTACTACTATCACCAGCGATACAGCACCTGCCCACAATGGCAGGCTGCTTTCATTGGCCAGCGTCACTGGTTTTTGCTGTGCATGCAGGTAATACATGTAAATCGTTACCATGGCATTGTTGACAAAGTGCACCAGTATAGCGTACCAAATATTGCGGGTGTAATAAAAAATACCACCGAGCAACATGCCCAGTACCATGCGGGGCAAAAAGCCATACCAGCTACCATGTATGGCACTAAACAATACACTGGTCACCACAATGGCCACCCATGGCTGCTTCCACCAGCGCAGCAGCAGGTTTTGCAGGCCACCGCGAAACAATACTTCTTCAAACACGGCGGGCAGCAGGGCCAGCATCAGCAGGCTCATCAGCAGCTGTCCGCCATTGCGGATGTCGGCAATGGCTTTTACCTGCTTTTCATAATTCTGTTCCATGGTATCAAAATAGCTACGCATGGCTTTTGAAATAGGAATGGCTTTGTTGATGGTCGTTAATGCATCAATGAGCGGGCCGCTGCACAATATGAGCAGCAGGCTCAGGCCCATCAGTTTCCAGTTCCAGTTGTTGGCAAAGCCCAATGCATCCCATCCATTGCGAAAGCAAATGAAGGCATAGCCCACAGCAGGCAAAAAGAAACCAAACAACGTACCCATGAGTTGTACCACTTTGGCAGCGTTGGCAAAGCGGGGCTGTTGCATATCAGTGAGCATAGTGGCCATACCCTGGCCGGTCATGCCGGTCCACACGCCCATAGACACAAAGCTGCCTGCTACCAGCCCGATACCAATAAGGCCGAGCAAAATGCCCAGCTGACCCAGATGGCTGTACCCTTTGTTGAGTATTGGATTATTCATACAGCTGCAAAGAAAAGCGTTTCAACCCGAAGGCACTAAGCGACACAAAAGTGTTTCAACGCGAAGACACGAAGCCGC
>JADLHL010000247.1 GCA_020848815.1 Chitinophagaceae bacterium
CACCATCGTAAAATTCTACTTTGGTAATGCCGCTGCCTGTTACGTTAGCGGTCAAGTCAACGCTGCCATTTGCCGGTACTTGCAATGCCGAAGCTTGAATGCTGGCTGTTACATCAATGTCTTTACTTGTTTTGAGTGTTCTTGCCGGCACCTGCATGCTGTAGCCATCAGAAAACGTAACGGTGATGGGAGCGGCACCGTAGTTGTGTGCCACGTAGGTTTTATTGCCGTTCTGCGTAAATACCGAAGCGATGGGATAATTGGCCGTTACACTGGCATCCAGCGTACCCATGCCATTAAAGCTGTGCAACCAGTGATAGGTATGTGCATCAGAGTTGCCGAATTTCAATTTGTAGTTGGGAAAATTGTTGTACAAACTCACCGCCTGTGCCGGGTTAGAAAAAGCCAGGTACGACCAGTAGGTTTCGTACCACAAATTGTCGTTGCTCACATTGCTGAGAACACCGGTGTTGCTGGTCATATTGCTCCACAGGCTGGCGGCGTAGGTTTTGTTGTGCCCGAGGTACAACGACGATGCCGTCATCGGAAACATGTTGATGCCGTACATGGCTGCAATATCGCCGGTCCAGAAGGTGTTGCGGTCGTAGCCATTGCCCCATACACGGCTGCACATTTTGTGGGCGTAGGTGGTGGCAAAATTGCGGTCGCTTTGGTCAAACCAATATTCTTCAATAGCGGTTTGCTCGGTGGTGTAGAGGTAAATGCCGAGGTCGCGGATGGCGGTGTTGCCGGTGAGGGTACCCCAGTGAATGAGCGAAGCATTAAAGTTCATGGCTTCGGAAGAGGATTCCTGGTTGTTGCCATGCGGCTCATTGTTGAGCATGCCTGCGGCAAACGCATGCCCTGCATAGGGATTGAAATTGCGCAGAAAAGGAAACTGTGTACTGGCCCGGTCGTTGTTGGCAGCATCTTTAATCAGGAGGTTGATCATGGGCCCCCAGCTGGCTGCCCAGCCCGGTTGAAACTGCTCAATGGCCGCGGCTGCCTGTATAAAATAGCCATAGTGAAAATGGTGGTCGTTGATGTTGGCATCGGAGTAATGCCCTGCAGGATACCCAATCAGCGTCGTCCACAGGTTATTGTAGTAAAACACAAACGCATTTTCGCCGGGGGTAGCTTTCAGCCAGTTTTCCAGTCTTGTTTTTACGGTGCCCATCATTTTATCTCTGGCGGCGGTATTGCCCAACTGATCGGCAATTTTGGCTACCTGCACCAGCCGGTTCATCATCAGGCCTTCGTTGTACGAATCGGTCCATGTACTGAGGCTGGTATTTTTCAGCAAATTTACTTTTGCTTCGAGGGCTGCCGGGTCGAAGCCGCTGCTGTATTTGCCCATGTTGGGCAAAGCCGAGAGTACGCCTTTAAACTGGTTTTCTACAATAAACGCATTGCTGCCCAGCATTTTCATCACCCCACGGGAGGTGGTGTAGCTGTAGCTGCCCGGCTGTGCCGACAGGCTGCTGAGGTGGGCCCACTGATGCGGCAGCAAGCCTTGCAATACGCTGGTGCCGCTGCCTTCTTTTACATCGGGCGTAACGGTGTAGGTAGATTGCATGGTGGCCGTGCTTTCGTTGTACTGCCATGCTACGGCCGTGTTGGCCGGAAACACATAGGCGTATTGTTTGTAATCGTTGGCGGCTGTAGCAGCAGCCACGCCAAAGGGCAACAGGGCCACGGAGTAATAATTTTTTCCCGCCAGGGTAGATGTGTAGGTACTACCGGCGCTGCTCCAGGTAGCACCCACGGGTGCATACACGGCAAAGTTGGCCCCGCTGATGGAGTTGGTCACCAGCAGCATTTCGCCCTGCACCGATACCGTGCCGGTATTTACCACTACCGAAGCCACATCGCTACTGCCTTTGGTACAATACACAAAGGGCATGCCCATGCCCATGGTGGCGTTGAACTGACGGCCGCTGGCATTCCACGAAGCGGTTACGGTCCAGTCGGTATAGTCGGAAACGGTGGGGTACGTGCCGGTTAAACCCGATACGCCCAGCACCAGCGGTTGCTCGGGACCCATGGGCTGGCGGGTATCGTTGGCGCCGCCGCCCAAAAAAGTGTAGCTCACCACCAGGCCGGTGGCGCCGCCCTTCATCGACAGCGGATAGTTGTACAGGTTGGCATCGTTGAAGGTGAGGAGGCCGGTCCACCAATCGTTGGTGGCCACGGGTTTGGTGGCTGCCGCCCCCGAAAGCCGGGGCGTACCATTGGGCGGCAGGTTTCTGCCGGCGGCATCGGCGGGGGGTAGTTGAGTGGTGTAGCTGCCGCTGCCGGCGGATATAATTTGTGCGGATAGCCACACAGGCAGGAGCAGGGCAAGGCAAATGGCCCAAACCCTGATTAGGGGCCAAGGGGTGGCAGGTATTCTATTCATATTGGCAGGTTGCGGTACAAGCAAAAAGCCTTTCATCAGACAGATGAGAGGCCCTTGCTGCTGGTTACAACTACCTAAAGACACCGCCAAATGGATTTGATACCCTATGGAGGGGGAGAGATTTTGGGAGGTGTGTATTACGGATGTTTACATATAAACGGAGGGCACAAAATCGGTTGACGCTTCTCTAGACGAAATTAAGATCAAAAGGAGTGAAAATCATAGATACGATTAACGTAAAAATGTTACTTACTTTCATTACGAAAGCACAATAAATTAAGTAATGCAAATTCTAAAGACACCTTGGAAAGACAATCTGATGGAATTAGTTTCACAATCCAAGAAATCAATAAAAATCACTTCACCTTTTGTAAAAGAAAATATTTGTAATGAACTACTCGCATTAAAAAAGAGAAATACTAGTTTCGAGCTAATCACTTCATTCAAATTATTAAACATTTATTCTGGCTCCCTTGATTTAGGTGGGCTTGAAAGCATATTAAAAAACAAAGGGGTAGTAAAAAACTTCCCGAAACTTCATTCAAAAATTTATCTTTTTGATGACCAAAAAGCAATAATAACTTCTGGTAATTTAACCCATGGGGGTCTTTTAAATAATTACGAGTATGGAATTTATACCGACAACAATGAAATCGTTTCAAGAGTCGTTGAAGATTTTTCTTTGATTTCAAGTAATACAAATGTTGGAAATGTAAAACAAGCTGATATCGATTCGGTACGAAAAATATTAGCGAAGATGCCTCCCGCAGATTCCATTAAATTACCAAGATTCACTCCGGAGGTTCAAGATGATAGTTTTGACACGATTGAGATTCAAGTTGATGTAATATTATCTTCGCTTTCTGGCTGGAAGTTAGAAGTCTTTAAATGTGCTCATTCTATTCCACAACAAGTTTTTTCATTAACAGAAATAAACAAATTTGAACCCCATCTAAAAAAACGCTATCCATCGAACAATACTATAACTGATAAAATCAGACAACAACTACAATACTTGAGGGACTTAGGGCTAATAGAATTTTTAGGTAATGGATTTTATAAAAAATTATGGAAATGAAGAAGTTTATCATTTTATCACCAGAAGGTAAAACCATAGCTCCGAACGAAAATTATGAGGTCAACAACTATCAAGTAATTGGAATTGTTACTAATGTAAAAGACGAGGATGAAGCAATAATTAAATTATTGAAGGAAAATAGCTGGATTTTTGATGCTGAATTTAATGTTGCTGAATTTATCCTTCACGAATTACTTTAAGATAATAAGCTTGCCCTCTATTCCAGAATTCTTAAGCGCTATCACATTTGTTTTTCCGTATGCAATAAAAACACTCGGTGACCCTGGCGTTCCGACTTGTTTACCTTCTATATTAAAAAATTTAATCCTGCCCTTAACAAACAACAAAGCATCTGCATCTTCCCAAACATGATAGAAAAATGTTTTGGTATCGGTTCTGGCAAAAACTAATGCAATGCCATTACCATGTTTTTTTAATTTCTCGAGCCATTTTTCCATGCCTTTTCCATACGGCGGATTCATATAAACTCTCCCAAACCACTCTTTGGATAAACCATTGTCCTGTACGGTAAAATTCTCTTTCGCATGTGTAAATGGCGGGTTTACTGGAGAACATGGGTCTAAGTCAAATTCACCTAACTTTTGCACAAGAGCAGGTGGAGTTAGCCATTCAACAGTAGTATTTTCTGATTTTTCAAAAGTCACATCCATTTGAGAAATATTTCAGTAAATATTGGATCTAATTTCAAGAAATAAAAATTGTAACTGGATCAAAATCAAACAATTACACACAGCAAGTGGTTTTTATGGTGCTTCTAAAAAGCTAAAATATTCACAGTCAAAACACTATCAGATATCCACATGAGGTAAAATCATTAGAAGCAGCCTCAGATTGACCACAAGTTTGATATGGTCTTTGCCGACCCACCCAATTTTTCTTGCCGTTATTTCACTCACTCAACTGAGCAGATTATTTGGGCAAGAAAATCAGAAAAGGTTCCTCATTATTTCAACTATGAACTGATGAAGCAACTCAACGGAGACAAACAGATGAAAGACGTTTGGAAGCTTCCGGCAATTGCTCCTTGGGAAAAATCCTGTGGCAAACACCCGACTCAAAAACCACTTTCAGTTCTGACAAGATTGATACTGGCTTCTACCAAACCCAATGCCTGGATTTTAGATCCGTTTACTGGTAGTTCTACCACAGGTATTGCAGCGAATTTGGCAGGCAGGCGTTTTTTAGGAATAGACCAGGAAGAAGAATTTTTGGTAATTAGTAAGCACCGCAAACTTGAAATTGAAAACAATAAAACGGCTGCCACCTACAGACAGAAAATTGCGGGCTTCAACGACAAAAAGGAACTGGAATTATTCTTACTAGAAGAACCAGCAGGAGAATACAAATCAGAACTCAACTTATCGAAGTTGAATTCATTGTAAGCTGTTGCAAACCATTAGCACATCAGCTAATCAGCAAATCATCCCATTAGCTTTCTCTTTTCCAATGCACTTTGCTACCAAAGCCCAGGCTGTTGTCGGTCATTTTGAGGGTATCGAGGCGAATGGTGCGTACCGTGCCGGGCATGGCCAGCGCAAACGGATATTTGAGATGGTAATGCTTACCGGCATGTGCCGCCAGCGGGTCGTCTTCGGCCAATAATACCCCCGACCATTGAATGCCTTTTACCACCAGCTTCTGCAGTTTGTCGGGCAAAATGCTGCCCGCCGTTTGCGGCATGGCCTGCAGCCATTGCATGTGTTGGGTATCGGCAGAGGTTTTAAAATACAGGAGCGTTTGGCCGGCGTCGAAAGCATAGTAGCAACTAAAGCAATGCAGTTGCTGATCGGCATTGGTGCAACAAACCGTTGCCACCGTTTGGGCTGCTATAAACGCAGCAATATGTTCATGCGCATTCATCCTTGGCCAAAACTAACCCATTTGAGATACTTTTGCGGCGTTGCAGCGCCGGCACAGCCCGGCCATTGTTTGATTTTTAAGTGTTGATGTATGTTACGTGTCACCAAAATTTTCCGGTTCGAAACTGCCCACGCCATTTTTGGCTACTGCGGTAGTTGTAAAAATATTCATGGCCATTCTTATGTGTTGCACGTAACGGTGCAGCAGGCCCATCCCAACGAAGGTTTTCTGGATGGTACCGGCTTTGTGATGGACTTCAAAGATTTGAAGCGCATTGTAAAAGCGCAGGTGGTAGATAAAATGGACCACTGCATTATTTTAAGCGAAGCTTACCTGGCGCAAAATCCGCACTTGGGCAGCCTCGAAAACCTCGACATCTGGCCCATTGAACCCACCGCCGAAAACATTTTGCTGAAAGTAAAATCGGCCATTGAAGGCGCCATGCCACCCGAGGTAAAACTCTGCCGCCTCAAGTTGTACGAAACGGCCGACTCTTACGCTGAGTGGGAAGCGTAGTGGTGGTTACTTTTCTTTTACCACATCGTACAGCGACCAAATGCGCAAGGCTTTTCGCTGGCTCACCGGTAAGCCTTTGATGCTGATGGCTTTTGTTTCGCCGGGTTGCAAATCGAAGTAGTTGTCGCTAAGCTGCAGGTTGCTACCGGGCACATGGAGGTACACATATTTAGCGGGCACGTGGCTCTGTATCACCAGTGTTTCTGCATTTTTCCATTGCAGTGTATAGCTGGGTTTGGATAGCGGCAACGCTTTGGGCCGCACCGCATCCCGTTGGGGCAATACATCATCGCGGTAGGCTTCTTTTACGGCATACCACGCTGCCTTTGGCTGGCGGCTGTAATCGGTGATGGCCCAGGAAGCTACGGGCCAGCAATCGTTGAGCTGCCACAGCAAAGTGCCCATGTTCACCGGGTATTTGCTGCGGTGTATGGCTATGCTGTTTTTAAAAGCATAATACTGCAGGCACTGGGTGAGGTACGTATACTGCTCCAGCGATAAATGTTTGATGCGGGCTGAGTCCATGAAATACTGGTGCAGGTAGCCATTCATGTTTTGAAAACCGGTGGGATGTTTCTGGTGGGTTTTCAATGCTTCGGAATAGAGATAACGGTCTTGCGGTAGTGTAACCGATGCGGTGGTATTCATATTGGGCATGGCCATCATGCCGTATTCGCTTACAAAGCGGCCGGTCTTCTTTTCAAACATTTCTATTTCCTGCATGCCCCACCAAATGCCCCAGTAGTGGCTATCGCCTTCCGTAATGCTGGCGGCCCTGCCCCAGCCATGCATGGGCGATGTGCTTACATAGGGCCGGGTGCCATCGTACTGCTGCAGCCATGCCGGTATGCTGTCTTTAAACAGGCGTTTGTAGGCATGCCAAACTTTGGCGGAGTCTTGCCCGTGCAGGTTAAATTGTTTTTGCCAGCCCCAGTTGTGCCAGGCTTCTTCTACTTCATTGTTGCCGCACCACACAATTATGCTTTTGTGGTGGCGCAGTCTCTTTACCTGTTGTATCACTTCTTCTTTTACGTTCAGGAAAAACGCATCATCCAGCGGCACCATGCCGCCGGCAAACATGAAGTCTTGCCACACGTAAATGTCCAATGAATCGCAGAGGTCGTAAAAGTCTTCGGTTTCGTACACACCGCCACCCCAAATGCGCAGCATGTTCATGTTGGCATTTTTGGCGGCCAGCAGTATTTGTCGATAATCGTTTTTGGTAAGGCGGGGCAAAAACATATCCGACGGAATGTAATTGGCACCTTTCATGTACACGGGCTGGCCGTCTATTTTGAAGTAGAAAGATTTGCCAATGCTGTCAGGCTCTTGTACCAGTTCAATCTTTCGGGGGTTGTGAAATGGTTTTTCTGCAGCGGGCTGGTTGTAGCTGTCGAGGTATACATTTTTCCAAATGCCGGCGGTAACAAAAGTGGGGCCCCAGTCCCAACCAAAATGGTACTGTGCCTTGCGGGCATATACCCGTGGATTTTCGGCTGGTATTACGAGTGGCGAATCGGCTTTGGCAAAAGCAGCCACTTGTTTTTTGGCCGAATGAAATACAATGCGCAACTCGTTGCTGGCTTTCAGTAAATGCTTCACTGGTATGCGCCACTGCCGAAACATGTTGTTGGCCTGCAGCAGCAGTTGCCCGTTGAGGTACACATCGGCGTAGGTATCGAGGCCATCAAAAACCAGATCGGTGTGTTGATGATTGCGCTGTGTGGCACTGCTGGTAAATTGGGTTTTGTACACCCAGTTTTTATCGGCTACCCACTGCACGGCTTTTTCGTTGCTGCGGTAGTATGGGTCGGGTATCACTTGCTGTTTCATCAAATCGGTGTGGATAGTACCCGGAACCGAAGCGGGCCGCCACTGGCTGCTGCCTTGCTCGGCAAATTGCCAGCCTTTATGCAACCACTGAAGCTCTTGCTGAGCGGCAGCTTTTCCCAAACCCATCAGCAATACGGCGAAACAAAACAAGCAACGAATCATACCAGTTGGTGCATGGCGAATGCAAACACATGCTGCCTGCAAGTTCCTGATGTTTGGGAAAGGTTCCTACGGTAAGGGATTAAAAAAATAATTGCACAACTCTGTGGTGCATTTTTCAGGCGTTATGCTTCAACCAGTTTATTCTCCGATGTTTTTTTGCTTGTACACCAGTAATCGTAAGGCATTAAAAACAACCACGATGGTAGAGCCTTCGTGGCCAACAACTGCCGGTCCGATTTTAGCAATACCCAATATGGTAAGCGGTATCAGCAATACCACCATGCCCAGGCTGATGGCTACATTTTGTTTGATGATTTGCCGGGCTTTACGGCTAAGGCCAATAGCAAAAGGAAGGTTGGTAAGCTTGTCGGCCATCAACGCTACATCTGCAGTTTCGAGTGCTACATCGCTGCCTGCTGCACCCATAGCTATGCCTACAGTACTTTTGGCCATGGCGGGGGCATCGTTTACTCCATCGCCTACCATAGCAATTTTTTGTTCGGCGGCTTTCAGTTTTTCAATAGCTGCCAATTTTTGCTCGGGTAGCAGGTTGCCCCAGGCATCGGTAAGCCCTATTTCTTTTGCAATGGCTTCGGCTACCTGTTGGTTATCACCGGTCAGCATAATCATTTTGCGGATGCCGATCCGCCGCAGTTGTTCGATGGTCGATTTAGCTTCCGGTCTTGCTACATCCATCAGGGCGATGATACCAATAAATACATTGTCCAGTTGTACCAGCATGGTGGTGTTACCTCCACTTTCAAGCGATACAGCTTTGGAGATGATGTCTTCCGGAATTGGTTGTCCTTTATCTGTAAAAAGTTCTTTGTTGCCAATCCATACAGGCTTGTTATTGTACATGGCCTGTACGCCTCTGCCGCCTATTGCCTGCAGCGATGTAGCCGGTGCAATTTCTTTTTTCAGCTTCTCTTTACCATCTCTTACAATGGCTGCAGCCAATGGGTGATCACTTAGCTGTTCTACTGCTACAATAATTTCCAAAAGCGCTGATTCGGTATAATTGCTAAATGCATAAATACCTGTGAGTGTTGGCTTGCCTTCGGTAAGTGTACCGGTTTTGTCGAATGCAATGGCCGTAAGTGATCCCAGGTCTTCCAAAGGTTTGCCGCCTTTTACCAATACACCACCCCATGCCGCTCTGGCAACGCCGCTCAGTACTGCACTGGGGGTAGATATAGCGAGTGCACACGGACTTGCACCCACCAATACAGCCATGGCTCTGTAAAAGCTGGCGCTAAATGGTTCATCTATCACGAGGAAAGCAAATAATAAAAGGGTCACCAACAACAGCACTGCCGGTACATAATATTTTTCGATGCGGTCGGTGAAATGTTGGGTAGGCGACTTTTGGGTTTGTGCTTCGTTCACCAGTTTTACGAGTCGTGAAATGGTGCTGTCGGCAGCTACACGGGTCACATACACTTCAATATTTCCGCTGCCATTGATAGAGCCTGCAAACACACTGTGTTGAGCCGCAATTTTCTCTGTTCTTTTAGTGGTCACTTCTTCCAGTGGCATGGGCGATTTATCAACGGGCATGCTCTCGCCGGTAATGGGCGCCTGATTTACACTGCTATGACCTACAATCACAATGCCATCTGCAGCAATTTTAGAGTTGGGTTTTACTATAACTACGTCGCCAATTTGCAAAGCGTCGATGGATACTTCTTGCAGCAGATTGCCTTTTCTTAGTAAGGCAGTTTTTGGTGCAAGACCTGCTAAGGCTTCAATTGATTTTTTTGCCTTTGCCAAAGCGTAATGCTCTAAAGCATGCCCAAGACTGAACAAAAAAAGCAACAAAGCGCCTTCGGCCCATTCGCCCAATGCCGCAGCACCAAGGGCTGCTACAATCATCAAAAAGTCAATTTCGAAATGACCTTTAATAATGTCTTGGATAGCTTGTTTGCTGGTATAAAAGCCGCCGGTGATGAAGGCGCCTATATAGCATCCTACGGATACAAGGGGGTTGAGCTCATGCACAAATGAAAGACTGAAACCTGCAATCAAAAAAATGCCGCAGGCAAGGGCCAATGTCATTTCTTTCTTCACAGCAACACTAACCGGCGATTGACTTTCTGCTGTCTCACTGTCTGGTTTATCTGATGCAACTGTCATATAAAAATTTTTGCAGCTATTGAACCGCCTGCAGTAAAGCTACATACCTCACAGGGTGATATTCATGATATTGATTAGCAGCTGCTAGCTGCAAAATGATTCGATGTGCATAGCAGGGTAATGAGAAAACAGCATTGAACGGATTACCCTGAAAGTAAAAAAACCGCTACCAAAAAAATGGCAACGGTTTTGTGCAGTAGCCCGGACAAGAATCGAACTTGTATCTAGAGTTTAGGAAACTCCTATTCTATCCATTGAACTACCGGGCCGGTAGTTGAGCCTTGCAGCTTGCGGCGAAATTAATAGAAATGCAGAAACTGCTGCCAATGGGCTTACTTTCAACCTAAATCATTGTGGTATGTACCGTTTTTTATTGCTCTGCGCCTTGCTCTGCAGCCAGTTGCTGTTGGCACAAAACGCTCCCGCCAATAAGCCTACCAGCTTCAACCATATTGCTTTTACCGTAAAAGACTTGGGTAAAAGCGCCGCCTTTTACCAGCATTTGCTGGGGCTCGATACCATTCCCGAGCCCTTTCATGATGGCCGGCATGTATGGCTCAAAATTTCGGAGCAGGGTGCCTTGCACCTCATTCAGGGCAGTAAAATTCCGGTGAGCATCAAAGAAAGTCACCTGTGTTTTTCAATAGCCTCGGTGGATGCATTCATTGCCAAACTGCAAAAAGCAGACATGGCTTTTGAAAACTGGGCTGGTGAGAAAAACCGCTATACCCTGCGCCCCGATGGTGTAAAGCAAGTGTACCTGCAAGACCCCGATGGTTACTGGATTGAAGTAAACGATCAGCACTGAGTCCACAAGTGGTGCAACCCGCTATCTTTGCCAGCCCTAAAGAATTACTATGAAGTTTTATAATCTGATACTGCGCTATCGTTTTTGGCTTGGTTTGGTAGCATTGGCATTGGCCATTGCTGTAAATGTGTGGACGGGTTTTTGGCCATCTTTCATTTTGTATTTATTGGCAGTAGTAGCTATTGCCAGCCATTTCTTTATTGGCCCCATGCGCCTCATTCAGGAGTACATAGAAGCCGGCGATATGGAAGGTGCCGAAAAAGTGCTGGGCATGATTTGGTTTCCCAACCTGCTGTACAAGCCCA
>JADLHL010000248.1 GCA_020848815.1 Chitinophagaceae bacterium
ATCGACATTACACCCGGCAGCCGCGAAGGCCGTACCGATGCCAGCCTCATAGCCGGCGATGGCCTGCACCCCAGCGGCAAAGAATACGCCAAGTGGGCAGCACTGCTGGCCGATGCCATGGCACCCGTACTGCGCTGATGCATTGGTAAAAGAAATGTACCCAATGCTTTCCGTTCATGAACCAATAGGTCCTGTTTGGCATTATTTATGTGCAGTAATGCAGGAAAGGTTTTAGTTTTCATCTCTCATTCATCAAAAGAAAAATCCCATGAAGAAGTTTTTATTGTTTGCCAGCCTGGCCGTAGTAATAACCAGTTGTTTTGGACAGGAAAAGAAACCCGCCAGCCCCCGTGAAACCGTGAGTACTGCAGATGTAAGTGTATCATACGGCCGTCCTTCTAAAAAAGGCCGGGTCATCTTCGGCGAGTTGGAAAAGTTTGGCAAAGTGTGGCGCACAGGAGCCAATGAAGCCACAGAAATTACGTTCAAAAAAGATGGCATGTTTGGCGGTAAAGCCGTGAAAGCCGGCACTTATACCCTCTTCACTGTTCCTGAAAAAGGCGAATGGACCGTTATCCTCAACAGCGAACTGAAGCAGTGGGGCGCTTACAACTACGATAAGATTAAAGACAAAAATGTGCTGGAAGTAAAAGTGCCTGCTCAAACAACTACTGATGTAACAGAGCAACTCACCATTACCCTCAGCAGCAGTAGCATGACCATTGCCTGGGACCAAACAAAAGTGGAAGTGGCATTGAAGTTTTAATTGAAAATATCATTACAAAAGAAACGGCCCGTTGTAAAACCGGCCGTTTCTTTATTGCCAATTGAATAAGCCAATTTCATAGTAGCAATAAAAAAGCCGGAGCAAATACTCCGGCTTTCTATCATTAGAAAAAAACTTAGCTAAGTTTTTCTACCTGCATGTAATTGAGTTCTACAGGTGTAGATCGGCCGAAGATTTTTACAATCACTTTCAGCTTTTTCTTTTCGTCGTTTACTTCTTCAATTACACCATTAAAGTCGTTGAAAGCACCGTCGATAATCTTGATGGTTTCGCCAACAATGAAAGGTTCGCTCATGGTCATACCCTGCTCACTCATCTCATCCATTTTGCCGAGCATCTTGTTTACTTCGGCCTTGCGGAGGCAAATGATTTTTCCTTTTGAGCCCTTACCATCTGTAAGGAAGTGCATGATGTTGGAAATATTGCTGATGTGCTGAATCATATCTTCGTTCAGCTTGCCATCTACTACTTCCATAAAAACGTACCCGGGATAGAAGTTCTTTTCCCGCATTACCTTCTTACCATTCTGCACTTTGTACACCTTATCCATGGGAAGAAAAACCTGTACAATACGGTCGGCCCAGCCTTGGCGTACCACGTCTTTGTCAAGGTATTCTTTTACAGAACGTTCCTTGCCACTTACCACACGCAGCACATACCACTTCGTGTCTACCTGAGGCGTAGTTGGTGTATCCATTACTTAAAGAATGAGTAAACGAGTTTGAGAAGATTTTCAGAAGCGATATCCATGACCCATACCATGGCAGTAATGAGCAGCGTAGCTACCAGTACAATCACAGTAGATTGCTGCAGCTGGTTCCACGTTGGCCAGGTCACTTTTTCTACCAGCTCGTGGTAGCTTTCCTGAAAATGAGATCCAATTTTTTTCATACTATGAGGTGCTTTTCTCGAAAAGAAGCACGGGCAACAGGATTCGAACCCGTATCAACGGTTTTGGAGACCGCTATTCTACCATTGAACTATGCCCGTAAAAAAGAAGTACGAGGGTTGAAGAACGAAAGTAGAAGTTTTGGAGAACTTCTGCTTTCGTACCTCGTACTTCGTACTTGAAAATTACTTGATGATCTCAGTTACCTGACCAGCACCTACGGTACGGCCACCTTCGCGGATAGCGAACTTCAGACCTTTTTCCATAGCGATTGGCTGAATCAAAGTAACGTGCAGTGATGTGTTATCACCAGGCATTACCATTTCAGTACCAGCTGGGAGCGTACACTCACCAGTTACGTCCGTTGTACGGAAGTAAAACTGAGGACGGTATTTGTTGAAGAAAGGAGTATGACGACCACCTTCTTCTTTGCTCAGTACATACACTTCACCTTTGAACTCAGTGTGCGGAGTAATAGAACCTGGCTTACAGATTACCATACCACGACGGATCTGAGTTTTTTCAATACCACGGAGGAGCAGACCAGCGTTGTCACCAGCTTCACCTTCGTCGAGGATCTTTTTGAACATTTCTACACCGGTTACAGTAGAGGTGAGTTTCTCAGACATCATGCCTACGATTTCTACACCTTCACCAACTTTGATACGGCCACGTTCGATACGACCTGTAGCAACGGTACCACGACCAGTGATAGAGAATACGTCTTCCACACTCATCAGGAATGCCTGATCAACTGGGCGTGGAGGAAGAGGAATATAAGTATCTACAGCGTCCATCAGTTCGTCGATAGCAGCCAACCACTTTTCTTCACCAGCCAGAGCGCCAGTAGCAGAACCCTTGATGATTGGAGTGTTGTCACCGTCGAAACCGTAAGAGCTGAGGAGGTCACGAATTTCCATTTCAACCAATTCGAGCAACTCAGGGTCGTCTACCAGGTCTACTTTGTTCATGAAAACCACAATCTTAGGAACACCTACCTGACGAGCCAGGAGGATGTGTTCTTTAGTTTGAGGCATAGGACCATCAGTTGCTGCCACAACCAGGATAGCACCATCCATTTGGGCGGCACCGGTGATCATGTTTTTAACATAGTCAGCGTGGCCAGGGCAGTCAACGTGAGCATAGTGGCGGTTTGCTGTCTGATACTCAACGTGAGCGGTATTGATGGTGATACCACGCTCCTTTTCTTCGGGAGCAGCATCAATTTCATCATAACCCTTTTTTTCTGCCAAACCCTTGTTAGCAAGGATGTTAGTGATGGCAGCGGTAAGGGTGGTTTTACCGTGGTCAACGTGGCCGATTGTACCTACGTTAACGTGAGGTTTTTCCCTCTTAAAGGTCTCTTTTGCCATTTTTATTTGTTTTTGTTGTGGTTTATTTATTCTAATGGCCGGCGAACCGGAAATTAAAAACTTAGTTGACCGGCCGGACAATGAGGTGAGTCATTATCCTTAATCGGAGCAGCCGGCTTTTTGCCCCGATGAATTGTCTTGAGCCGTTGATGAGAATTGAACTCACGACCTCTTCCTTACCAAGGAAGTGCTCTACCACTGAGCTACAACGGCGTAGTTCAGCTGTCAGTTGCTCAGCTATCCATTGACTCTTTTTAAGAACCAACTTTTCTGCTCATTGGCAAACTGCAAGCTGCAATGAGCGGGAGACGAGGCTCGAACTCGCCACCTATAGCTTGGAAGGCTATCGCTCTACCAAATGAGCTACTCCCGCAGAAGCTTGATTAAAATGTACGTGGTAATACATTTTGCATCAAAGAACTTTTTTCAGCAAAAAAAGCAACAAACAGACCATAGCCGTTTGTTACTTGCTTTTGTAGAAGTGGGCAGTGGAGGATTCGAACCTCCGAAGTCGAAAGACAGCGGATTTACAGTCCGCCCCATTTGGCCGCTCTGGAAACTGCCCCAGTGAGTTTGAATATGGAGCCGCGAAGTAAGTTGTATTTACTTAGACTGCAAACTCTGTTATTCACTCTTTTGCTGAGCCACTTGTCGGAATCGAACCAACGACCTACTGATTACAAATCAGTTGCTCTACCAGCTGAGCTAAAGTGGCGTTTTTATTGATTTTTATGTGCCCATAAAAATCTGTTGAAAGAACTACCCCGTTTTTTCGGGATGGCAAAAGTAAGCGAATTAGGTATACACCAAAAAAAATTGGAGAAAACTTTTTTAGTGCTTGAAAATGTGTGTGCTACAGCTGTTGCAAAAGCCCGTCAACTGAGCTGTTTTGTCCTTGCCTTCGGCATCGGCCATAAGGCAGGTAGCCACCGCACAATGCGGCAATCCTGTTGTATGCCCCAGTTCATGCAGCGCCACTTTCAGCAATTTATGCCGCCGCTGCACGGCGCCAACACTGGCACTGTGTAGCCGATAGTCCGACACAACACAAACAGCGCCGGGCTGAAATGCAAGGCCCATTATGCCCCAGTTGTATTGCTTAATGGTGCTGGTTGAAATGTCTTTGCCGGTAACGGCCAAGATTTTTTCGGAACGTTTTGCGGATAAAGGTTGTAACCATTGAAGCACAGTGTCGGCCCAGTAGCGTTTGCGGGCAGCATACCAGGCATGGGCAGGCATGTTGCGAAGCGGTAATATCTGCACCTCAGCTCCCAGCGAATCTTGAATGCCTTGCTGCAAAAAATGTATGCTGGCGGTATCAGCATCGTTCAGGGGCTGGATAAGTACACGGGCAATAACCGAGGATGGAATCCTCTTGGTTTCATTGTCAGGTTCGATATAACTGCAGGCTGCGAAAATGAAACAACCCAATAGCCAGCATGGCCAGAGACTAAATCGCATTTTAAAACAATAGGGATAAAAAAACAGCCCTGTGTACTACAGGGCTGTTTTTCGATTAGGCAAGTTTTTCTTTTTTTCTTTTTATTTGAGTACAAACACTTTCAAATGCATTGTCAAAAGACTCTTCGAAAGATTTGCTGCTAGACTTTACGAAAATTTCGTTTCTGGGAACGCTTACTTTGATTTCTGCTACTTTGTCTTTAATGGTGTGCACCACGTTATCCAGTTTCAAAAACACATCTACTTTAATAATGCGGTCATGATAGGTACTAAGTTTGGCAATTTTCTTGCTCACATGATCGATCAGTTTTTCATCGGCATCAAACCGCACAGATTGAATGTTCAAGGTCATAAACAACTCAATTTTAAGTGAATAAATAAAGAACTTCAAGGAAACATCCGTTAGGTACTACATAGGCTTTTATTTTACTGGAAGTTACACAAAAACATCAGTAAAAAAACAAAGTAGCCAATCGATTTCAGGAATTATTATCAAAGACACAAGCTCATGCCTTGGGGTGTGCCTGACGGTACACATCTTTTAATTTTTCAATACTGTTATGCGTATAAATCTGTGTAGCTGCCAGGCTGCTGTGGCCAAGCAATTCTTTAATTGCATTGAGGTCGGCGCCGGCATTGGCTAAATGTGTGGCAAAGCTGTGCCTCAGCACATGCGGACTTTTTTTGGCCAGCGTAGATACTTCACCAAGGTATTTGACCACCGTACGATACACCACATCCGGCGACAATCTTCTTCCCTTCTCATTTACCAGTAGAAAATTGGTATCGGCGTTTTCCAGTTCGCTTCTTTTTGCCGCAGTATACGCTGCCAGTTCTTTCAATAATTCTGCACTTACAGGTATCAGTCTTTCTTTGTTGCCTTTACCCAAAATGCGTAATACCCTTTGCCCATTGTCTACCTGACTTTCTTTTAGCCCAATGAGTTCCGCTCTGCGCATTCCTGTCTGGTAGAGCAGCTGAAGCATCATTTTTTCAGTTCGCCCCATCCAGCCATCGGCATACTCAATACTGCTCCACAATTTTTCTATTTCTGCTTCGCTGGCAAAGCCGGGCAATTTGCGGGGTGCCTTTGGGCCATTAATGATGGCCAATGGGTTGGCAGTAACCCAATGCTGACGCCGCATAAACCGGTACCACGATTTGAGAGCACTCAACTTTCGGTTGATGGTGCGGGCCTCCATGCCTTCGTCTTTCAAATGGGCCATCCATGTTCTGATCATGGAAGTAGTAATCTCCCCCACTTCGGCATGAACATCAAATTGCTGTTGCAGAAAATAAGCACACTGGCCCAAATCGTGCTGATAAGCAATGATTGAATGCTCAGAATAACGCTTTTCGAATTTTAAATAATCGAGAAAACGGGCTACCGCAGTTGATACATCCATACACAAGAATAGCCATAAAGGTATACCCCTTATGGCTATAAAATATTCGTCGGTTGATCCGGGAAAATTATGCTTCGATTTTGCCGCTGGCGATCTGCTGCTTGTAAACGGCTTTCAGCACCTGAGCACGACGCTTAATAGAAGGCTTAGTAAAGCTTTGACGTTCACGCAATTGAGTCAGCGTTTTGGCACGTTCAAATTTCTTCTTGTACTTCTTGAGTGCCTTGTCGATGTTTTCGCAGTCTTTCGAATCAATGATTAACATGGAATGATACCCCCTTTAGGAATTTTTAAGGGCGCAAAAATAGGATTATTTCATTATCAGCCAACCTTTTCCTGCAATTTTGTTGAAACAGTTTGCAGAAATCATGTTTACAGGCATTGTAGAAACCACAGGAACCGTTGTAGCCGTGAGTCAATCGGGCAGCAACAGCACATTTACTATAGCAAGTACATTGAGCGAAACCCTTAAAACGGACCAAAGCGTAAGCCACAATGGCGTTTGCCTTACCGTAGAAACAGTGGCCGATGGGCAACACACGGTAACTGCTATTGCCGAAACCCTTAGCAAAACCAACCTGGGCCATTGGCAAGCGGGCACAGCGGTAAACATTGAACGCTGCGTACCCATGAACGGCCGCCTCGATGGCCATTTGGTGCAGGGTCATGTAGACAGTACTGCTTCCTGCCTTTTTGTAGAAAACCAAGATGGCAGCTGGTTGTACACGTTTGAATACCCGAAGCAGTTTGCCCATCTCATCATCGAAAAAGGGAGCATTTGCCTCAATGGCATTAGCCTCACGGTATTTAACCTTGTTGATAATCGCTTTTCTGTGGCAATCATTCCCTACACATTTGAGCATACCAATATGCAATTTTTGCAAGCCGGGCAAACAGTAAATATTGAATTTGACATGGTAGGAAAATACCTTGCCCGCTGGAAAGAACTTGGCGTATAAAACAGGCTTTTTGTACATGCAACAACACCCTCATGTAGCAGTAGCACTGCTCAACTACAATGGCCGTAATCATTTGGAAAAATACCTGCCAACTGTACTCAGCCTCACCTACCCCAACCTGAGCGTATGGGTTATTGACAATGCATCAACCGACGACTCTGTATCATTTTTACAACAGCAATACCCGCAAGTACAACTGGTAGTAAATCCACTCAATGGCGGCTTTGCTCAGGGTTACAACATGGGCTTACGCCATATTGAATCGCCTTATATTTTTTTGCTGAATACAGACGTGGCTGTAACGCCCAACCTGCTGCAGCCATTGGTAGATAGCATGGAAAAAAATGCCGGCATGGCAGCTATACAACCTCGCATTTGTGCAGATACCAACCGGCACTATTTTGAATACGCCGGTGCTGCTGGTGGCTACATGGATATGCTCGGATATCCCTTTTGCCGAGGTCGTTTGTTTGAATCGGTGGAAAAGGATGAAGGCCAGTACAATGATGAACAACTCGTGTTTTGGGCATCGGGGGCAGCCATGCTCATGCGCAAAAAACTCTTTGATGATGCAGGCGGTTTCTACCCTTATTTTTTCATGCACAATGAAGAAATAGACTGGTGCTGGCGCATGCTGAACAAAGGGTACAAGATAGGCTATAACGGACACGAAGTTGTGTACCACCTTGGTGGTGGCAGTTTAGCAAAAGAAAATCCTCGCAAAACCTGGTTTAACTTTCGGAACAACCTGATCATGATTAGCCGCAACATGCCTCTTGGCTGGCTGTTTTTGCTACTACCGCTGAGGTTTGGCTTAGATATAGTTGCGGCACTGCAAATGCTGCTGGCAGGCAACAACAGCAATGCTTTGGCCGTAATGAAAGCATGGGTTGCCTACGTAGATTGGTTGGTAAAACCCGGTAATCATAAATGGCCGGGAAACAGAAAATCTTTTGCAGGACCTGGGCGCTACAGTGGCAGTGTTGTTTGGCAGCATTTTGTAAAAAAGCATCAGCGAGCAGCTGATTTTTACAATGGTTACTGATGCAAGTTTATTTGTCAGCCAATGCTTTTTTAGCGTCCCACATGGGTGCCGACATCACCGTTCGAAACCCCGTAGTGCTGGCGGTAAAATCCGGAGGTAGCGATGCCCTTGCCGATGGCCTTGCTGCCAAATACTTCGGCCCTGCACAGGTGTAATCTCCTCCTTTTACTACCCGCTCAGGTTGCAGCCCTGCAGACGGCTCTGCTGGCCCCAATGGATTATTTAGTGCCAGTACATCGTAATTGATTTTATAATAATTGGCGCTGTACCAATCGGCACACCACTCTTGCACATTGCCCGCCATATCGTATAATTTCCAAGGGTTGGGCAAATACTGTTTTACCCGCTTCACTCCGTTGGGTGTTGTGCTATTTAGCACTGCCTGTAAACTATCAGCTATACTGTTGGAAGCACGAACCCAAGGCAAATCATTGATATTTCTGCCGGCTATTGCTGCAAATTCCCACTCAGCTTCTGTGGGTAGCCGTGTACCTTGCCAGGCACAATATGCAATGGCATCGTTCCAAGATATATGCCGCACTGGTTCCTGAGGATCTGCTGCACTTCCCGGCCCAAGCGGTTGGCGCCAGTTGGCTCCAGTTATCCATTTCCATTCAACATTTCCAGTTATTATTTGCGCTACAAAAGATCCTGGTTGGCGAATGCTGTCGATAAAGGGCAGCCCCTTGGGCCAACTCTTTTTTAAATCACTCGCCAAGCGAACCTGCTCTGCCTCTGTGCGGTAGTTGGTTGCCCGCACAAAACTGTCGAAGGCAGCTACCGTTACTTCATGAGCATCCATCCAAAACCCCTCAACTTTTACCAGATGCGCAGGCTTTTCGTCGGGTGCTGCATAGCGTTCATCACTGCCCATTGTAAATAATCCACCCTCAATCCATACCATGCCGGCGGGCCTGTTTTGCGGGCTCACTTCCAGCACGGGTACAGGTTTTACCTCCTGTCCGTCGGGCAGTATACTGGGCATCAGCACTAATGCTGCCAGTACAGCTATCAGCACTGAAAATGCAATAACAATTCGCTTCATCCGGAAAACAATAAAGGGATACCCGTGCAATTTAGGCATCCCTTCAATGTGTACACATTAATTTATCGCCGGCTATTGTATGGCAAACAAACTATGTACGAATTCTTTTTTATCAAACACCAGGAGGTCTTCCATTCTTTCGCCAACGCCAATGTAGCGCACCGGAATGTTCATTTGATGGCTGATGGCCAGCACCACACCACCTTTGGCTGTGCCGTCAAGTTTGGTAATGGCAAGACTGGTTACCTCGGTAGCAGCAGTAAATTGACGGGCTTGTTCCAGCGCATTTTGACCCGTACTACCGTCGAGCACCAACAGCACTTCATGCGGCGCTTCGGGCAGTTGTTTTTTGATAACCCGACGGATTTTACTGAGTTCTTCCATCAGGTGCAACTTGTTGTGCAGGCGGCCAGCAGTGTCAATGATGATTACATCTGCACCCCGGGCCATGCCGCTTTGTACAGTATCAAATGCTACAGAAGCAGGATCACTACCCATGGCTTGTTTTACAATGGGTACACCTACTCTTTCGCTCCAAATGGTCAGCTGGTCTACCGCTGCAGCCCTAAAAGTATCGGCAGCACCAAGTACCACCGACTTGCCCGCCAGCTTAAACTGGTGGGCCAGCTTACCAATACTGGTTGTTTTACCCACGCCATTTACTCCTACCACCAGTATTACGTAAGGTTTGGGCATGCCTTGCAAGTCGAAGCCTGAAGCCAGCCCTGTCGGTGCATCTACCAAAATGCCAGCCATCTCTTCCTGCATGATGCGGTTGAGATCGGCGGTGCCGAGGTATTTATCTTTTTTTACCCGTTCGCTGATGCGATCGATGAGTGCCACGGTTGTTTCAATACCAACATCGGCACCTACCAGGGCTTCTTCCAGGTTGTCGAGCACTTCATCGTCGATAGTGCTTTTACCGGCTACTGCCTTGGTAATTTTTGTAAAGAAACTTTCCTTGGTTTTTTCCAGTCCCTGATCGAGGGTTTGCTTTTCTTTTTTGCCAAAAAGTTTATCGAAAAAGCCCATAATGCATTGAATTCCTGAGGTAGAAAAAAGAATGATTTGGAAACGGGAATGATAGTACTCCGATGTAGAAAATAAAAAAAGCCATCAAACCAATAGGAATGACAGCTCTGGTATTTTCATCCTGCGAAAATTACTTTTCAGCGAGGAAATCTTTCACTTTGTCTTTGTGAACGATCACTTCTTTGAAAGTATAAGCACCAGTCTTAGGGCTGCGTACAGCCTTAATTACTTTGGTCCAGTTTTTGGCTTCGGCTGCCGCCTTAGCATCTTTTACTTTCGAGTTTTTTGAAGCTACTTTTGCCATATGAAATGAGTTGACAGGTTAACGGTTGACAGTTAGACAGGTAACGGAGCGGATTACTTGATTTCTTTGTGTACAGTCACCTTCTTCAGGATGGGGTTGTACTTCTTCAGTTCCAAACGCTCAGGAGTATTCTTTTTATTCTTTACAGAAATGTAACGGCTTGTACCAGCAACACCGCTATGCTTGTGCTCGGTGCACTCCAGAATAACCTGAACCCGGTTGCCTTTGCTTTTCTTTGCCATGATATATAGATATTTCGAGTGTTAAAAAAGGATTGTATTAGATAGCTACGCCACTTTCACGAAGCTCTTTTACCACTGCAAAAAGTCCTTTCTTGTTGATGGTACGAATCGCATCAGCTGAAACCTTCAGGGTAATCCACTTATCTTCTTCGGCCAGGAAAAAACGCTTTGTTTGCAAATTCGGATTGAATCGGCGTTTAGTCTTAATGTTAGAGTGACTAACATGATGACCAGTCATTGGTTTCTTACCTGTTACCTGACATACTCTTGCCATGATCTTGTTTTTTTCGGACGGCAAAGGTGCAGCATCTGTATCAAACAACAAAATGAAATTTGAACAATTACTGCAATTTCTACCATCTTTTTTAGTAAAGGGTGCAAGTTCACTCTTTTGCGATGCAATTCAACAATCTTTTTTGCGCCATAACCAGGGTTTGCCAAAAAAAACGTTACTTGCCATCCTGTTCATAATGGCCAACCATCCCAACATATCATTTTTAGGTACCAACCTCGACTTTTTGGACCACCCCATGGCCCTGGCCTGATTTTTTCTCCGCATTTTTCTTTTTTGTTCACCTGTGTTATTGGCGCTGCCGGTAACTACATTGTTTTATTCACTTTATTATGGCATATACTTCAACACCAGCCGTTTCGTCACGGTCGGCACATTTTATTGATTTGGAACTGGAGCACGGAGCTCACAATTATCACCCCTTGCCAGTTGTACTGGAAAAAGGCAGCGGCGTGTTTGTGTGGGACGTAGACGGCAAACGCTATTTCGATTTTTTAAGCGGCTACTCCGCTGTCAATCAAGGCCACTGCCACCCCCGCATTATTCAACGCCTTACCGAGCAGGCCCAACAGCTTACCCTCACCAGCCGGGCTTTTCACAGCAACCTGCTGGGTGAATATGAAAAATACATTACCGCTTATTTCGGATACGACAAGGTATTGCCCATGAACACCGGCGTAGAGGGTGGCGAAACGGCCATTAAGCTGGCCCGCCGCTGGGGGTATGTAAAAAAGGGTGTCCCCGAAAATGAGGCGAAAATTGTATTTGCCAAAGGCAATTTTTGGGGCCGTACCCTTGCCGCCATCAGTAGCAGTACCGACCCCAGCAGCTATCACAACTTTGGGCCGTTTATGCCCGGGTTCGATTTGGTGAACTACAACGACCTCTCCGATTTGGAACGTGCCCTGCAAGACCCCAACGTGGCAGCCTTTATGGTAGAACCCATACAAGGCGAAGCCGGCGTGGTGGTGCCACACGATGGCTACCTGAAAGGCGTAAGGGCTTTGTGCGACCAATACAATGTGTTGTTCATCGCCGATGAAATTCAAACCGGTCTTTGCCGCACTGGCAAAATGCTGGCCTGCGACCACGAAAACGTTCGCCCCGACATCCTCATTTTGGGCAAAGCCCTGAGCGGTGGTACCATGCCCGTGAGTGCCGTACTCTGCGACGATTTCATCATGATGAACATTCAACCTGGTGAGCATGGCAGCACGTATGGCGGCAATCCGCTGGCCTGCGCTGTAGCTATGGAGGCTCTGCAGGTACTGAAAGATGAACAAATGGCCGAAAATGCAGAACGCCTCGGTGCTTTACTGCGCAGCGAACTGGAAGCCTTGCAATCACCTTACATAGCCGAAGTACGGGGTAAAGGCCTGCTCAATGCCATCGTCATCAAACACAGCAACCCCGAAGCGGCATGGGATTTTTGCCTGACACTGAAAGAAAACGGCTTGCTGGCCAAGCCCACCCATGGCGATAAAATTCGTTTTGCCCCTCCCCTTTGCATTACCGAAGTCCAAATCAGGGAATGTGTGCAGATTATTCATCAGTCTTTGTCATCATTAGCTGAATAATTCACCCCCATGGATGTTACCCAATGCTGGATGCGACCGGCCACTGCTGCAGATCTTGC
>JADLHL010000249.1 GCA_020848815.1 Chitinophagaceae bacterium
ATTCAAACTCGCTGGCCTCAAGGCTTTCAAAGATGCATTCGGCCAGGCCGATCCGCAAATACTGGAACCCATTTACAATGTGGAAGTGCTTTGTCCTTCGGACCTTACCGGTGCGGTAATGGGCGATCTGCAAACACGACGTGCTTTTGTAGAAGGCATCGATACCGAAGGGCATTTTCAGAAAATTGTAGCCAAGGTACCGCTGGCAGAAATGGCGGATTACTCATCTTCACTGCGCAGCATTACGCAGGGCCGTGCTAAGTTCAGACTGCATTTTCATGAGTATGCAGCAGTGCCATACGACCTGCAAAAGAAACTAAACGAAGACTATGTAAAAACTGCGAAAGAAGAAGATTAAAACTATCGGTTATAAAGATTTACTGGCCGGTGCACATTTGCGCCGGCCTTTTTTATCAGGTTTTGATAACACGTCAGCCGCCTACATTTGTGGCATGAGCGTTCAGAAAACTATTTTTTCTTTTTTGCTACTTCTCGTTGTTCAGGTTGGATGGTCACAGGCCATTCAGTTCGATAAGTTGCGCATACCTGTTGTACCTGCAGGATGGAGCAATCAAACAACTACGCAAGGGCTGGTGTACGACAATTATAATGTGAGAGGAAGCAACCGTTTTGTGGTAACTATCTTAAAAGGACAACCCTTTACCGGCAAGCAAGATGCTGCCTTTGCATACAGCTGGAAAAAATGGATGCAGACAAGCGACACAGCCATGGTACCAAAATTCAGAAAGTCGTACAACGCAGCATCAGCACCCATGGCTACGGGAGGCATAGAAACAACCGGTGAATTTGGAAAAGGATTTTACCAACTCAGCATTTACCAGTGCAATGGTTATTTGCAAGCCATTGGCGTTTATACAATCTCCCAGAAAATTTACCGGGCCGAATTTTACGATTGGAACACCTACCTGATGGATGTGCAATGTTTATAGATCATAAGCATTTTGTCCGTCTGTCTTATTCACGTATTTTGTAATGTCTACTTTTTAAATCAATAAAAACATTGCTATGCCTGTAAGCTCTCCTGTACAGCAATTATTACATTGGGCCGCTACCAACCCCAACGACTGCTTTTTGCGCCAACCCATCAATGGGCAATGGCAAAACATCAGCTATGCCACAGCAGCAGACCATTGCAAACGTATGGCACAAGCCTTGCGCAGCATGGGCATACAACCCGGCGATAAAGTAGCACTGCTGAGTAAAAACTGTGCAGAATGGATTATGGCCGACATTGCCATGATGATGGCCGGCGTAGTGAGTGTACCTATTTATCCAACACTAACTGCGGGCAGCATTGAGAGCATTTTGGTACATAGCGAATCGAAAGCCATCATTGCCGGCAAGCTTGATCAATTTGAAAAACAACGTTCAGGTATTCCTGCAAATGTTCGCATCATTGGCAACAACAGCTACAACAGCAAAGGCGATGTGCAATGGGAAGATTTGATCGTATCACATACACCTATTGATGAAGTATTTGCCTGGAACCCAGCTGATACAATCACCATTATTTATACCTCTGGCACAACAGGTGCACCAAAAGGTGTAATGCACTCATTGAATGCCATCGATACAGTTATTCATCGTGCTACTGCAGATATACCATTGCCTCCCCGTCCAAAACTTTTTTCTTACCTGCCACTCAGTCATATTGCAGAACGCATGGGCATTGAGTTCAACGCACTGTACAATGGTGGCTGTGTTTCATTTGCAGAATCGCTGGATACATTTGCAGAAAACCTGGCCGATACACAACCCGATGTGTTTTTTGCAGTACCCCGCATCTGGATCAAATTCCGCGAAAAGATTTTGCAAAAACTACCACAGAAAAAGCTCAATCTGTTGCTGTCAATTCCTTTTGTCAACAGCTTGATTCGCAAAAAAATAAAGACCAGTTTGGGCTTATCCACCGCAAAGTTTATTGTAAGCGCTGCTGCGCCACTAGCCAAAGAAGTACAAGAATGGTACAGCACTTTAGGCATTGATATTTGCCAGGCCTATGGCATGACGGAAGACTGTGTGTATGCGCATTTCAACCGCCCTGGCCGAAACAAATTTGGCACCGTAGGCTTACCGTTGCAAGGTTTGAAAGTGAAGTTCTCAGAAGAGAAGGAAATAAGGGTAAAAAGCGAAGGCAATATGCAGGGCTATTACAAAGAGCCCGCCATGACAGCCGACATGTTTGATGAAGAAGGCTACCTGAAAACCGGCGACATTGGCGAACTCGATGCTGATGGTTACCTCATGATTACTGGCAGGGTTAAAGATCAGTTTAAAACGGATAAAGGCAAATACATTGCGCCTGCTCCTATTGAAACGAGCATGCTCACCAATCATCATTTGGAACAGGTATGCGTGGTAGGTACAGGTATACCCCAGCCCATTGCGCTGGTTACCTTGTCCGACTCTGGCAAAATGCAACAGCAAGATGCGCTGTATGCACAACTGGAAGCCGACATTCAATTACTCAACAAAACGCTGGAAAAACACGAACGCATTGAGAAAATAGTAATACTCGCCAATAGCTGGACGGTTGAAAATGGTTTGTTGACGCCTTCTCTCAAAGTGAAGCGCAATGAGCTGGAAAAAATTTACCTGCCCCACTACCCCATGTGGTACAGCAAGCCCACTACCATAGTACGAGACAACGGATAACCAATCGTTATTAGTACGCTGTTTTAGAACACTCACCAGCCACGAAAGTGCATTCGCCTAACTGTGCAGCTACAACCTATAGCAGCAGCAATAAGTCTTTACCTTTGCTGCCTAAATTGTTTGTTTGCCATGAATGAAGTGTACATCATTTCCGCAGTAAGAACGCCCATGGGCAGCTTCGGCGGATCACTGAAAGATTTGTCGGCCACACAGCTCGGTGCCATTGCCATCAAAGGTGCATTGGAAAAAGCCGGTGTTGCTCCTGAAGCCGTAAACGACGTATTGATGGGTTGTGTAATACAAGCCAACCTTGGTCAGGCGCCTGCCCGCCAGGCGGCCAAGTTTGCAGGCTTGCCCAACGAAGTAAATTGTACCACCGTAAATAAAGTATGTGCCAGTGGCATGAAAGCCATTGCACAAGCAGCACAAAGCATTCTGCTGGGCGATGCCGATATTGTAGTGGCAGGTGGTATGGAAAGCATGAGCAATGTGCCTTACTATGCGCCCAACATGCGCTGGGGCAATAAGTACGGCAATGTGCAATTACTCGATGGTTTGGCCAAAGACGGCCTGACGGATGTGTACGATGGACAAGCTATGGGCATTGCTGCTGAACTCTGTGCCAGCACCTGTGGCATTAGCCGCGAAGATCAGGACGCTTTTGCCATTGAAAGCTACAAACGCAGCCAGGCTGCCTGGGAAGCCGACAAGTTTGCCAATGAGATTGTACCAGTACAAATTCCGCAGCGTAAAGGCGAGCCCGTTATCATTGCCAAAGACGAAGAACCGTTCAATGTGAAGTTTGATAAAATCCCTTCACTCAATCCCGCCTTTAAAAAAGATGGTACAGTAACAGCAGCCAACGCCAGCACCATGAATGACGGTGCTGCAGCCTTGGTACTCATGAGCAAGAGCAAAGCCGAAGCCCTTGGCCTGAAGCCCATTGCCAAAGTGATTGGGTACGCCGATGCCGAACAAGCTCCCGAATGGTTTACCACATCGCCTGCTCTGGCTGTACCAAAAGCTGTTGCCAAAGCAGGACTGACCATGCAAGACATCAGCTACTGGGAACTGAACGAAGCCTTTAGCGTAGTGGGTATTGAAAACAGCAAACGCATGCAGCTCGACCCTGCCAAAGTAAATGTGCATGGTGGTGCTGTTTCATTGGGTCACCCGCTGGGTTGTAGTGGTGCCCGCATTATTGTAACGCTCATTAATGTGCTGCAGCAAAACGGTGCCCGCTATGGAGCAGCCGGCATTTGCAACGGCGGCGGTGGTGCCAGCGCCATGGTGATTGAAGCCATGCCGCAGTAATTTGTCTGCAAAATTTCTTTATTAAAAAAGCAACGCTTCTCTATTGGTGAAGCGTTGCTTTTTTATTTCTGTTGGATGAATCAATGTTGGTCAGGCAACTCACATTGGCAAGTGATCAAATCTTGACTGCTTTCCACTTGCCTTTGGTAAACAACCACATGGCTACAACAGCGATAAGTGACTCTGCAGATACAATGGCTACAAAGACACCGGTTGGTCCCATCTTCCAAGAAATACTAAGTACATACGCCAATGGAATTTGAATGCCCCAAAAGAAAATGAGGTTGATAATGGTGGGTGTTTTTGTATCGCCGGCGCCGTTAAACGCATTCATCATGACCATACTGATGCCATAGAGCACATAGCCCAGACTCACAATCCGCAAGGCTTCTACCGCAACAGGCCGAATGGCTACATCATCGTTGAGCAACTGCACCAGCCATTCACCCATAAAGAAAAAAAGGAAGGTAACACCAAGCATAAACAACGCATTGTATTTGGCCGTAAGCCATACACTCTTGGCAGCACGTTCGGCATTGCCGGCACCCAAATTTTGACCCACCAACGTAGCGGCGGCATTGCTAAGTCCCCAGGCAGGCAAAATGAAAAACACAATCAACCGAATGGCTACGCCATAACCAGCCGTTGCATCTTCGCCAAACTGTGCTACGAGCCGGGCCAAAAAAATCCAACTGGCAGAACCAATCAAAAACTGCAAAGTGCCATTGCCGGCCACTTTTGCCAGCGATGCCACTACAGATTTGTCGGGTAAGAAATCGCTCCACTTCAGGTGTATCACACCATGACTGTATTTGAGTTTGTACAACTGATACAGTACCCCCATGGTACGGCCAATAGTGGTAGCCAATGCTGCACCTGTAAGACCAAACGCTGGTACCATACCCCAGCCCTGAATAAGTAACGGACACAGCATGATGTTACAGATATTGGCCAACCACAAGCTTTTCATGGCAATGGATGCATCGCCTGCACCGCGAAAAATGCCGTTGATTAAAAACAGCATCATAATCACCAGATTGCCGCCAAGCATGATGCGCATATACGGTGTACCCATTCGTATCACTTCTGCAGAGCCACCCATCCAGCGCAGCAATGTGGGTGCCATCGTAACGCCTACAATACTGATGAAGACTGATACCAATAAACCCAACAGCATGGATTGTGCCCCCGCTTTGGCAGCTGCTGCAGCATTTTTTTCGCCAATGCGCCGGGCGACCATCGCCGTTGCAGCCATGCTTAAGCCAATGCCCACTGAGTATACAATGGTGATGATAGATTCAGTAAGTACCACCGTAGAAATGGCCACCGAGCCGAGCTTCCCGACAAAGAACACATCCACCAGCGCAAACACCGATTCGAGACTCAGCTCCAAAATCATAGGTACGGCCAACAGAAAAATGGCTTTGCGAATACTACCGGTGGTAAAGTCCTGTCCTTCGCTGGACAATGACAAACGGATATAATAAAAAATACGATGAAAGAATCGTGTGATGTTCGTCAACGACATATATAAAAAAGTAAGGTGATAAAATAGAATGAGGGGAAGACGAAGCAGCGAATGCTTCGGTGTAAACTGCCTTACTTTCCCGGCGTAAGGCCGGCACTTAAAAAATCATATGCGTTGGAAATTGTGCAACGAAGAAAGCAAAAGTTGCTGACCTGTGCAATACAAGTGGATGAACGGTGGATAGCCAATAAAAACGGGCACCACCTGCGAAGTACCCGTTTTCTATAAACATAACATGGTTGTCTATTTGTGTCTGCCCCGCAGCACATTCACCACATCGGCGAGGCTATAGCCTTTTGCCTGTAGCAAAACAATGTAGTGAAACATCAAATCAGCAGCTTCGCCCAAGAACAATTCCTCGTTGTCATCTTTCGCTTCTATCACTAGTTCTACGGCTTCTTCCCCTACCTTTTGCGCCACTTTGTTGATGCCTTTGGCAAACAAACTGGCGGTATATGATTTCTCTGTCGGGTTGTTTTTTCTGCCGGCAATAACCGACTCGAGGTACCACAAAAAATCAGCCGGATTGTTTTGATTCACTTCATTGAAACAAGTATCAGCACCCGTGTGGCAGGTGGGGCCAATGGGCTGTGCTCTTACCAGCAGTGTATCATTATCGCAGTCTACAGAAATGCTTTTCAGCAGCAAATAGTTTTCGCTGGTTTCGCCCTTCGTCCACAAGCGTTGCTTGCTACGGCTGTAAAAAGTAACCTTGCCGGTAGCATGGGTTATATCCACCGCTTCCTGGTTCATAAAGCCCAGCATCAATACCTTATTCGTTACTGCATCCTGCACCACTGCAGGCACCAATCCATCTGCGTATTTAGAAAAATCGATTGTCATTGTTTCTCTTTTTGTTGTTTGAGCATTTCCTGAAATTCCTGCATGGCTTTGGCCGCTTCGGCACGGTCTTTATCCAACCTCTTTTTTTCAATTTTGTAACTAAAGCGAATGACCATGATGCCCAGCAGCATGGAGCCTAAGAGAATCAGCCAAATCATAAGCGTACAGGTATTTGTTGCGTGGCAAGATATTGTTTCAATTCGGGAACGGGAATTTCACCGTAGTGAAAGATACTGGCAGCAAGACCTGCATCGGCTCCAGCTTTTGTAAACACATCTACGAAATGTTGTTTCTGCCCCGCACCACCGCTGGCTATCACCGGAATATCTACGGCTTGCACCACGGCTTTGGTAATGGGCAAATCGAAACCCGTTTTGGCACCATCGGTGTTCATGCTGGTGAGCAAAATTTCACCCGCACCTCGGCTGTACACTTCTTTCACCCAGGGAACTGTTTTTAATTCAGTGGCTTGTCTGCCGCCATGAGTATGTACGTAGTGATGTGCTTCCGCAGGATACTTTGTATAATCCAATGTAGGCTCGCCAGCCTCGTTGAGCAAGCGGGTATCTACTGCCACTACCACAAATTGCGAACCAAATTCCAACGCAAGTTCATCTACCAATTCGGGACGTTTCACTGCAGAGGAGTTGATAGACACTTTATCAGCTCCGGCTTCCAGCAATCGGCTGGCATCGGCCACACTACTTATGCCTCCACCAACAGTAAATGGAATATTCAAATGCTTCGCAATTTGCAACACCAGCTCCGCGAAGGTTTTACGGCCTTCGTTGGTCGCAGTAATGTCGAGAAATACGAGTTCATCGGCACCATCACGTGCATACTGTTGTGCAAGCTCTATGGGATCGCCAGCGTCCCGTATGTTCACAAAGTTGACGCCCTTCACAGTACGCCCATCCTTGATGTCGAGGCAAGGAATGATGCGTTTGGTGAGGCCAGAGCCACCAAACGCAGACCCTCTACATCTCCCTAAAGGGAGACTTGATAAAGGTTGCTGTTCCTGACTATTTACATTACTCATACTTGTTGCTTTTCATTTTCAATCAGCAGGCCATTTTTAATCTGGCGAAATAATGCGGAATCTTATAAGCCTCCCTTTAGGGAGGTTTGGAGGGTTTCCAATTTTATTGTCCCTTCATAAATGGCTTTACCTACAATAGCACCGTGCAATCCTGCTGCTTGTAATTCATGCAAATCTTCCAGCTTGCTGACACCACCACTGGCTATCAGCGTAATGCCCGGACATTGCTGTAATATTTGCTGATACAACGCTGTTGATGGTCCTTCCATCATGCCATCTTTGGCAATGTCAGTACAGAAAAACTGTTCCAATCCAACAGATGTCAATGCATTGATAAAGTCGTACACCAACACATCGGTTTGCTCCAACCATCCATGCACGGCAAGCCGTTCATTGTTGACATCGGCACCAATGAAAAATTTATCGGCACCAAATTCTGCCACCAAATTGAGAAACAATTCCCTGCGTTTTACAGCGAGGCTACCAATGGTGACCAATGCAGCACCAGCATTCAACACGGCTTGTACATCTTCTTTTGTTTTAACACCACCGCCAAAATCAATTGAGAGAGAAGTATTCGCTGCCAGCAACTCCAACACTTTCCAGTTTTGCACGGCACCGGCTTTGGCGCCATCCAAATCCACCAGATGCAATCGCTTAATACCGGCTGCTTCAAACTGCCTGGCTACTTCCAACGGATTTTCGTTGTATACTTTTTTCTGCGCATAATCGCCCTGCGATAAGCGAACGCATTTGCCGTCGATTAAATCGATGGCGGGGATGATAAATCCTCCTATATCCTCCCTAGAGGGAGGACTTTGAGACGGTTGATTATGTTGATTGTTTTTGTAATCCATCATTTCATTTTTTGATTCTTCGCTTTTAAAATATTGAATGCACTTTCAATTTTAGCCAGCGACAAGTCTCCCTTTAGGGAGATTTAGAGGGTTAAAAAATTCTTCAAAATCTGCTCTCCTGCTGCTGCACTTTTTTCTGTGTGAAACTGCACACCGAAAAAATTATCCTTTTGCAAAGCGGCACTAAAGGGCAATGCATAGTTACAAGCTGCAATAGTATGGCTGCTGATTTCGGCGTAGTAGCTATGCACAAAATACATGAAGGCATTTTCATCCACGCCTTTCATGATTGGAGATTGCAAATTGTACAAACTGTTCCAACCCATGTGAGGTGTTTTTATGCGCTGGCCGTCATCATCCGCCGCAGTAAATTTGCGTACCGCAATATCAAACATGCCGAGGCAATTGGTATTACCTTCTTCGCTGTGGCGGCACATCAACTGCATGCCCAAACAAATGCCTAAAAACGGTTGTGTCAATGAAAGCATTAGCTGATCCAAACCACGTTCCTGCAAATAAGGCATTGCACTATTAGCAGCACCCACACCCGGAAAAATAACGTGACTAGATTGACGAATCAATTCATGATCATCTGTTACGGTTGCTGCTACGCCCAGTCGCTCTAAGGCAAACAATACCGAACGGATATTGCCTGCATTGTATTTAATGATGGCTACTTGTTTCAAAGTTTACTTTTTAGTTGTGGCCTATTCAAAGAATCATTAGTCTGAACCTATCACAAACTTAACTTTGGAACTTGTGAACATTCAAACTTGTGAACTACAAAACCCCTTTAGTTGAAGGCAGAAATAACTTCGAAGCATCCCGCTTTACCGCCATTTTAATGGCCTTGGCAAAGGCTTTAAAAATACCTTCAATCTTGTGGTGTTCATTGGTACCTGTGGCACGAATAATAAGATTGCTCTTGCTGGCATCGCTGAAGGATTTAAAGAAATGGAAAAACATTTCCGTAGGCATTTCACCAATCTTCTCCCGCTTGAATTCTGCTTCCCAAACAATCCAGTTGCGGCCGCCAAAATCAATGCTCACCTGTGCTTCGCAATCGTCCATGGGCAGGCAAAAACCATAACGCTCCATGCCTCGCTTATCTGCCAATCCCTTGGCAAAAGCTTCGCCCAAGGCTATGCCGGTATCTTCAATCGTGTGATGCTCATCAATGTGCAAATCGCCATCCACTTTCACCGTTACATCAATATTGCCGTGTCGGGCAATCTGATCGAGCATGTGATCGAAGAAGCCCAAACCGGTGTGTACATTGGCTTTGCCGGTACCATCAAGATTAAGGTCAATCGATATTTTGGTTTCGTTGGTATTGCGCTGATGCGATACCACCCGCAAACCCAGTTTCAAAAATTCGTAAATGCGTTTCCATGAAACGTCTTCGAGAGCAACGGTTGTTTCCCTCAACTCCGCCACGTTCATGCTGGTATCATTCAAACCAAGATCAGGGTCTGCATTCATCCAAATGGCTTTGCAACCAAGGTTCTTGGCGAGTTGCACATCGGTGATGCGATCGCCTATCACAAATGAATGTTCGATATCATACAATTCGGCATTCAGGTATTCTGTCAACATACCCGTTGCCGGCTTGCGGGTGGGTTTGTTTTCATGCGGAAAACTCCTGTCGATGTGTACCGCATCGAAATGAATGTTTTCATTTTCGAGGCTCTTCATCACAAAGTTTTGTACAGGCCAGAAAGTATCTTCCGGAAAAGCATCCGTACCCAAACCATCCTGATTGGTCACCATCACCAACTTATAGTCTAACTCCTCTGCAATTTTGCGCAGATAGGTAAACATGTCTGGGTAGAAAGTGAGCTTATCAAAACTATCCAGTTGATATGTTGGTGGCGCTTCGTTGATCAATGTACCATCCCTGTCAATAAATAATATTCGCTTAGCCATTGTCGGTTGCTTTTTCAAATTTGAGTTGACCAATGTAACTACCCAGCGCATCTACCAGTGCTGTGTTTTCTTGTTCGGTGCCTACAGTAATGCGCAAGCCACCTTCGCACAAAGTAACCTTGCTGCGGTTACGTACCACAATGCCTTCGTTCAGCAGGTAGTTGTACACCTCATCGGCATTTTGCATTTTCACTAGTAAAAAGTTGGCATCGCTGGGATATATTTTTTCTACAATCGGCATTTGATTAAACACTTCTTCCAGTGCATACCGCATGTCTACAATCATCATAATCATGTCGTTTACCTGATCGGTATTCTCCAATGCCTGTAACACAATTTCTTGTGTGTGCTGCCCAATGTTGTACGGCGGTTTTACTTTGTTGATGATGTTAATGATGGCTTCACTCGCAAACATCATTCCCAAACGCAAGCCAGCTAAACCCCATGCTTTACTAAGGGTTTGCATCACCACCAGATTGGGATACTCTGTGAGTTCTTTTAAGAAAGAACGCTGCCGCGAAAAATTGATGTAGGCTTCATCCACCACTACCAGACCGTTGAAGTTGTTGAGCACCGTTTCGATGTCTTCGCGGTTGAGGCTGTTGCCCGTAGGATTGTTGGGCGAACAAATCCAGATGATTTTAGTGTTGGCATCCGCCAGTTGTTCAATATGTGCCAGGTTGAGTTGGAAGTCATCGAGCAACGGTGCTTTACGAACTTCAACATCGTTGATATTGGCACTCACTTCATACATGCCATAAGTAGGCGGGCAAATAATCACGTTGTCTTTGCCGGGATTGCAAAATGCCCGATACAACAAGTCGATACACTCATCGCTGCCATTGCCCAAAAACATGTTTTGCGGCGGCACTGTTTTTATCTCACTCAACTTTTCTTTCACCTTCCACTGCAAGGGATCGGGGTAGCGGTTGTACCACTTCATGAGCGGTGAGCCAAGGCTGTTTTCGTTGGCATCGAGATACACTTTCGCTTCGCCTTTGAATTCATCTCTTGCAGAAGAATACGGCGTCAGCTTTTTAATGTTTTCTCTTACGAGATTGTTGATATCGAACATGATGATGAACCCTCCAAACCTCCCTAAAGGGAGACTTTAAACAGTAAACAATTTTTAGTTGCTTCTTATTTTCAAATTCTTACTTCTTCGTATTTCGTACTTCAAACTTCTCACTTACAATCTTACTCTCACTGCATTGGCATGTGCTTCAAGCCCTTCAGCTTCTGCCATGGCAATAACGGTTGGCGCAATGGCTTTCAAACCCTCGGGCGTCAATTGCTGGTACGTTATCTTTTTCACGAAGCTGTCTACACTTACACCGCTGTACATGCGGGCATAACCATTGGTAGGCAGTGTGTGGTTGGTACCGCTGGCATAATCGCCCACACTCTCCGGCGACAAATGACCAATGAAAACCGAACCTGCATTGATTACCTGCTCAGCAATAGCCGTTGCGTTGTTCATACTAATGATAAGATGTTCCGCAGCATACTCATTCACCAGTTCTAACATGTCTTCGATGTTTGCCAGCACAACAGCGGTACTGTTTTCCAATGCAGCGGCAGCCATGGCATTGCGTGGCAAACGGCTGAGTTGTGCAGCGAGTTCTTCTTGCAATGCCTGCATGTTGAAATCAGGTGTGGCTACCAGCAGCACCTGCGAATCTGCACCATGTTCGGCCTGACTCAATAAGTCTGCTGCCACGTAGGTTGGATTGGCGCTGTCATCAGCCATTACACAAACTTCGCTGGGGCCTGCCGGCATATCAATGGGAATGCCTGCTTGCTGTGCCAGCATTTTGGCGGCCGTTACATACTGATTACCGGGGCCAAATATTTTGCTGACTGCAGGAATGCTTTCTGTACCGTAGGTCATAGCGGCAACGGCTTGTGCACCGCCTGCTTTGAAGATTTGCGTAACACCCGCTACCTGTGCACTGTACAACACAGCCGGATGCACGGTGCCATCTTTTTGTGGTGGCGTACACAACACAATTTCTTTACAACCTGCCAACTGTGCCGGCACAGCCAACATGAGCACGGTAGAAAAAAGTGGTGCTGTTCCACCGGGAACATAAATACCTACCCGTTCTATTCCCACCGACTTGCGCCAACAGCGAACACCAGGCATGGTTTCTACTACTTCGGCTGGGGCAAGTTGCTTGCTGTGAAAAAAGCGAATGTTGGCAGCGGCTTGTTCAATAGCGGCTTTGAGCTCGTTGCTCAACATGCCAGCGGCTTGTGCTTTTTCTATGTCAGATACTGCATTGTGCTGCAGTTCCACGCCATCAAACTGTGCAGTGAAACCCAGCAATGCCGCATCGCCATCCTGCTGTACGGCTTGCATTACCGGCTGCACTCTGGCATAAATCTCTGAGAGATTCATGACGGGGCGTTTGATGAGACTGGCCCATGAAGATTTATCAGGTTGTATTAGCGTTCTCATAGTTTCAATTTGTTATGTCCTTTTTGTCTTGACACAAAAAGGACCAAAAAAGTCAAGGCAAACCCGAAGGCTCCGCCCGTTTTGCCGGGCCTACTCCTCCCTCTGTGTGACTGTCTTATTCATTCATATCCTGATGAAAGTTCTTGTGGTTCCCAAATCAGACATCACACATCAGACATCTTCAATCTTTAGACAATCATTTTCTCAATCGGTATCACCAGTATGCCTTGTGCACCACGTTCTTTGAGTTGCTCAATGATGTTCCAGAAATCATTTTCATTCAACACACTGTGAACGCTGCTCCAACCGCTTTCGGCCAATGGCAATACAGTGGGGCTTTTCATGCCGGGCAGCAGGGCAATGATTTCCTGCAGGCGTTCGTTGGGTGCATTCAGCAAAATGTATTTGTTGTTCTTGGCTTTTTTCACCGCCTGCATGCGAAAAACTAAGCTGCTGAGGATAGCCAGTTTTTCTTCGCTCAACTCATTGTTGCGCACCAGTACGGCTTCGCTTTTGAGAATGGTTTCTGTTTCTTTCAACCCATTCATGAACAAGGTGCTGCCGCTGCTTACCAAATCTACAATGGCGTCGCTGAGGCCAATCCCAGGGGCAATTTCTACACTGCCACTGATTTCATGAATTTCGGCATTGATGTTGTTCTCATCTAAAAACTTGCGCACCAATACGGGGTAGCTGGTGGCAATGGTTTTGCCTTGCAAATATTGAGCACCGGTGTAGTTTTCGTCTTTGCCCACACCCACTGCCAGGCGGCATTTGCTGAAGCCAAGCTTTTCTACAACGGTCACAGATTTCTGCTTTTCGTAGAGTACGTTTTCGCCTACAATACCAATGTCGGCTACTTTGTCGGCTACGTACTGTGGAATATCATCATCGCGGAGGAAGAATACTTCGAGGGGAAAGTTTTCGGCTTCAGCTTTGAGCTTGTTCATGCCGTTGCGAACGTCGATGCCGCAATCTTTGAGGAGCTTGATGCTGTCTTCGTAGAGGCGGCCGGATTTCTGAATGGCTATTTTGAGTTTCATACTATGCTTTGTGTTTTTCGTTTGTCATTTTTTGTTATCGAGTCTTTTTCAATTGTCTCTAGTTCATTGTGGCGATGTAGTACAAGTGTCCCGATAGCTATCGGGAGACACAACACCGCTGCCACCTGCACTGCAGCTCATCAACAAAAAAACAAGAAGGGCTCACCACGTAGGTAAGCCCTTCTTGCAATGTTTTGTATGTATACGTACACAGCAGCACCGGCCTACCCGAGGAGGTAAGTATGATGATGATGGATATGTACGAGCTGCTTTTTCATTTGCTGTGCAAAAATAGGCCGACATTTCAAACCGCCAAATTCGGAAACCGGTATTTTCGTTTTCCTGACGAATAACTGACATGAACAAAACCATTGATACCATAGAAACGCTGGCGGCACAAGCCTGTGGCCATGTGCCGGAACGCATTGAACTATTGCCCCAAAGTGGTAGCGACAGACGCTATTTCCGGATTTATGATGAAGGAAAAACGCTGATTGGGACGTATAACCTCAACATTAAAGAGAACGACACTTTCATTTATTTCAGCCGGCACTTTTCGGAGAAAGGCCTGCCCGTGCCCGCTATTGTGGCGGTAAATGAAGAAGGGACAGCCTACATTCAAACCGACCTGGGCAACGACAGCCTGCTGAACAAACTGGAGGCCCACGGCTACAACGACTATGTAAAAAGCTTGTTTGCTGAAAGCCTTACCCAATTGGCCCGCCTGCAGGTGAAGGGCCATGAAGGCCTCGATTACAACCGCTGCATTACGGCGAAAGAGTTTGGCAAGCAGGCCATTTTGAGCGACCTGCTGTATTTTAAATATTACTTTCTGGATGCCCTGCAGCAACCCTACGATAAGCAGGCCATGATTGATGATTTTGATGCACTGGCTACTTATCTGACGCATACGGAATACAAGTTTTTTATGTTCCGCGATTTTCAGAGCCGCAACATCATCATCAACAACGACCAGCCCTACTTCATCGATTATCAGGGTGGTATGAAAGGTGCTCCGCAATACGATGCTGCGAGTATGATTTGGCAGGCCCGTGCCGACCTGCCCGACGACTGGAAGCAAGACCTGCTGCAGCATTACATGACCTCATTGGAAGAAGTGCTGGGCCACCCTATTGACCGTAGCATTTTTGTGGCACAGTACTATGGCTATGTGCTCATTCGCTTATTGCAAGTGTTGGGTGCGTATGGCTTCCGTGGTTTGTTTGAAAGAAAGGCGCAGTTTTTGAGCAGCATACCACAAGCATTGCGCAACCTGAAATGGTTTATCACAAACCGTCCGCTGGCGATACATGTGCCCGAGTTTAAACGCATGCTCAATCTGGTGGTAGATGATGCCGTGATTGCCCGTTTTGATCCGCCAAAGGCTGATGAAAACACGCCGCTGGTGGTGGAAGTAAACAGCTTCAGTTTTAAGAAAAATGGTTACCCGAAAGATGACAGTGATAACGGAGGCGGATTTGTGTTTGATATGCGGGGCATACTCAACCCCGGCCGTATAGACGAATACAAAACCCTGACGGGTAAAGACAAAGAAGTGATGGACTATCTGGAACAGAAAACCCGGATGCCGGAGTTTCTGAACAGTGTGTGGGATATGGTAGACATCAGCGTGGAGGATTATTTACAACGCGGTTTTAGCAAACTGATGGTAAACTTTGGCTGCACCGGTGGCCAGCACCGCAGCGTGTATGCTGCCGAGCAAACAGCCCGCCACCTGCGCAATAAGTACAAGGTAAAAACAGTAGTGAAGCACATCAATAGTGAGAATTGGGTGAAGTAGAAAACCCTCACCTATTCAGTAGTTTTTAGTTGACGCGTTTACTGGTTAACTAGTAAACTCGTCAACTATTCAACCAACCAACCTACAAACCAACAACTCATGATTGCCATGATACTCGCCGCCGGCCTCGGCACAAGATTGAAACCATGGACAGATGCGCATCCGAAAGCACTGGCGGTAGTGAATGGCAAGCCGGTGCTGCAGCGCAATATTGAATACCTGCAACAAGCGGGCATACAAAAAGTGGTAGTAAACGTTCATCATTTTGCTGATCAAATTATGGCTGCAGTGCAAGCAAACAATGGCTGGGGATGCGAAGTGCTGATAAGCGATGAATCGGATGAAGTGCTGGAAACAGGCGGCGGTATTCGCAAAGCTGTGCCCTTGTTTGGCGATGCTACAGATGTGCTGGTGATGAATGCCGACATCCTTACCGATATGAACCTTCAGGCATTTATGCAGGCGCATGCCAGCAACAAAGCCGATGCTACACTGGCAGTGAGCAACCGTACTTCCTCCCGTTGTTTTTTGTTTGATGCACAGCAACAACTGGTGGGCTGGCGCAATAAAAACACTGGTGAAACCAAACTTCCTGTTGCTACGGATGACCCGATCGAAAAATCTTTCAGCGGCATCCACATCATACACGAAAGTATTTTCAGGCACATGCCATTTGAAGGCAAGTTTTCGATGGTGGATGTGTACCTACAACTATGTGCTTCGCACCGCATACAATCATTTGACCATACTGGCAGCAAGTTTATTGATATTGGTACGATAGAAAAGCTGGCTCAAGCGGCAGAGATATTTATTTAACAGAAAGGGAACAAGTACTTTCATACAGTAAGGAGATATTGCAATACTGGCAACCGCATTGTTACACAAAACAAACTACTACACATGCAAACAGAACAGGTATTAATGATATTATGCGGCGTAATTGTGATTTCGTATTTGTTTTCTATTATGAGTAGAAAACTGCGGGTGCCTTCAGTGTTGCTGCTCATGTTTTCAGGTATTATTGGCCGCTACGTAACCGATAAATATCAACTCACTGTTGAGCTTCCCCGACTGGTAGTGGAAGGACTTGGCGTGGTGGGTCTCATCATGATTGTACTGGAAGCCGGGCTTGATTTGAAATTGACCAGAGATAAGTTGCCTTTAATACGCAAATCGTTTTTCTCTGCGAGTGTTATCTTCTTTGCTTCAGCTGCATTGATAACGGGCATATTGGTGTATTGGTTAGAAGAATCGTTGATTCAGTGCATCGTGTATGCCATCCCTATGTCCATTATCAGCTCCGCCATTGTTATTCCGAGTTTGCATCACCTTACCAATGCCAAAAAAGAATTTCTGGTGTACGAGGCGTCGTTCTCCGACATTGTTGGCATCATCGTTTTCAACTATTTTATTGCAGAAGAAATTCTCACCTGGGCATCGGCCGGCATATTTGTCGGGGGCATTGTTGGTTCTGTTGTTTTATCTATTGCATTTTCGGTGTTGCTGTTTCTCATCATGACCAACACGAAACTCAACATCAAATTTTTTCTGATTATTTCATTGTTGATTTTACTGTACGCCAGTGGTAAATTATTACACCTGCCATCGTTGTTGATTATACTTGTTTTCGGCTTAATGATTAACAACTGGAATCTGGTGAAGCTGCCAGCATTTTTAGGCACTTACAGCAAAAAACAAGTACACGAAATTCATGAGATACTCCACTCCATTACAGCCGAGCTTTCCTTTTTGGTGCGTACTTTTTTCTTCATTTTGTTTGGCTACACTATTCAAATAGAATTGGTATTTCAGGCAGATGTAGCACTCGTAGGCGGCATGATTGTGCTGGCGTTATTACTGGTAAGGTTGTTCTATTTGCGGGTATTTATGAAAGCCAATTTGTTACCCGAATTGTTTTTCATGCCCCGTGGCCTTATCACCATCGTGTTGTTCTATAAAATTCCTGATGTATTAAAACTGAGCAGTTTCAATGAAAGTATTATTGCCTTCGTGATTTTGGCTACAAGTACACTAATGATGCTCGGTAGCATTTTTTACAAAGGAGAAAAAGAGCCCATTCAAGAGGAGCAGTTGTTTGCAGATAATTTTTCCCACGAAAGTCTGCCCACCTCAGAAACAGTGGCGAAAACAAGTTAAAATAAGGTTGACTGCTTGGGCAGAAACTGAGGGCGTTTGCACAAAATGCCTGTTCGCAATTGCAACCGCTGTGCCATGTAATCAATCAATTCTGGCGCTCCTTCTTCTTCGGGGTGATGCATGAAAAAATACACTTCCCGTACACCGTTTTTCACCCAGTGATGTATGCGTTCAATCCATGCATCAATGCGAGTGTAATCTGTAGAATGCAGATTGTTGCCCAAGAATCGCACCAATGCAATATCCGTGGTCAAATGCATGTGGCATACATCGCGGCGGCCGGGGGCATCGGTTATCACCCAGCCAATGCCCTGGTGCTGCAAGAGCTGTGCTGTTTGCTGTTGAGCAGCTGGCGTGTACCAATCGGGATGGCGGAGTTCTACAAAAAAAGACAAGTGCTTGGGTAATGATGCGAGATACTCCATCAGTGGTGCCTGCATAGCCGGCGACAATCCTTCACTCACCTGCAAAAACGATGGGCCCAAATGTGGCTGCAATGCTTCGATGGATTCGAGGAACTGCTGCGTTTGCTGCGTGGCATTGGTAAACTGGCTGTAATGGCTGATGCTCTGCGGAAACTTCGGACAAAATTTGAAGGAACGGCCTTTCACTTTGGCAACCCATTTTTTTACCGTTTCGGCAGGAAAAATGCGGTAGTGCATCGCATTCATTTCAATGCTGTTGAACTGACGGATATAGGTGTCCAGTATCTCCGCATCCTTGATATTGGCCGGATAAATTTTACCCAACCAAGCATCGCATTTCCATTGGGTACAGCCCAAATAAATAGTGGGTGCAGTGGCCGACTTCCCTTTCAGCACTTCGGCATTCATAGCAGGGTCTGGCGGCAGTTGTAGCTGCGCCATCTGTAGCAATGCGGGGTCTATTCGGCCAAACTTCATACAGCTAATTCGTTCTTTGTACTATCGTAACTCCACATCCGTTATACAACGGCTGCTTCGCAAATCCAGGTGGGTACAATGCCGGTGGATACAATGCGACTCTCGGCATCTTTGGGTTGTGTGTTGCCGGTAAGCACCAGCATGGTATCCAATCCAAACTTATTGCCACCCAAAATATCAGTAGCGAGTGTATCGCCAATCATCAAAATATCTTTCTTCGAAATACTCCGTTTGGCTTGCAGCTTTTCATACGCAAACATGAAAATCTGTGTATCAGGTTTACCAAAACGAATGAACTTTTTACCCACTACTTTTTCAATCATGTGGGCCAATGCACCTACGGCTATGCTTACATCGTGGTTATTAACGGGGTAAGAATTATCGGGGTTAGCAGCAATGGCAGGAATGGTGCGATGGCGCAACAAATTCACAGCTTTGTTCAAATCACGAAACCAGTCATAGCCTTCATCATCCAGCATTACCAGGGCATTCACCTTGTGCATATTGCTGTCGTCTATTTCACTCACTGGCATGGTGTGCAAGCCACTGCTGTCTATGTAATGCGCCGAATTTTCGGTACCCAAATACGCAACAATACCATCGTTTACTTTCAGGTCTAAAAATTCTTTGGCCAGCATGCCCGAAGAAATGATGTGATCGGGCTGAATATTGTACAAGCCTGCCCGATGAAAAGAAGTAGCCAGCAATTCGGGGCTGCGACTGGCATCGTTGGTAATGATATAGTATTCTTTCCGCTGCGCTTCGAGCAATGCAAATGTGCGGTCTACGCCGGGCACCAGCCCCTGATAAGAACGCAGCACACCGTACGAGTCGAAAAAGATGACATCGTACTGATCAATCACGGAACGGAAATCAGACAAATGCATGGCGCAAAAGCAGTTTAGTTGGTACGAAAAAAAACTTCGTAAAGCAGCAGTCGTTATTCTTTTCCGGCTATCACTATTACAATTTCACCCTTCACGCCTTTCTCTCTAAAATAGTCGGCTACTTCTTGCAAAGTACCTCTTTTGTTTTCTTCAAACTTTTTGCTGAGTTCCCGGCTTACACAGCATTGGCGGTCGGCACCAAAGTAGGTGGCTATTTCGTCGAGGGTTTTTACCAACCGCATGGGGCTTTCATAAATCACCATGGTGCGTTCTTCGGTAGCCAGTTTGGTGAGCATGGTGTGGCGGCCTTTTTTAGGCGGCAAAAATCCTTCGAATGTAAAGCGGTTGGTAGGCAACCCACTGTTGACCAATGCCGGTACAAAGGCCGTGGCGCCGGGCAAACATTCCACGGCAATGTTGTTGCGAACACATTCCCGCACCAGCAAAAAAGCCGGATCGCTGATGCCAGGCGTACCCGCATCGGTTAGTACCGCCATTTGCTTACCTGCCTGCAGTTGTGTTACCAAATGCTGCAGCACTTTGTGTTCGTTGTGCTGGTGGTAAGGCGATAGCGGCTTGCTAATGCCGTAATGATTGAGCAACACCGAAGAAGTGCGGGTGTCTTCACACAAAATCACATCCACCTGTTTCAATACCTCCACTGCCCGATACGTCATATCAGACAGGTTGCCTATGGGAGATGGAACGAGGTAGAGCAAGATGAAAAAATAATGACCTGGTTACGCAATCACTACTTCAAAGTATTCCATTACTGCGTTGGCCAGCACTTTTTGAGCAGCCTCGGTGGCAACGGCTTTGGCAGCTTCGGGGCTGTCGGCTTCTACCTGCAGGGTAATGTGCTTACCAATGCGAACATCTTTAATTTGGCTCAGGCCGAGGTTGCCCAGTCCGCCCATGACGGCCTTGCCTTGTGGGTCGAGCAGTTCTTTCAATGGCATTACGGTGATATGAGCAGTGTATGTCATGTTGATTTGTTTTGAAAACGAAAATGGCTTAGAAAGCAGCAAAGGTAACCGGCACCGCCCAGCAAGCCAAAACAGAAAGGCCATTTACCCAAGCGGGCAAATGGCCGGTAGCTGCATCGCATCACGACTATCGTTTTTGCTGAGCTTTCAGCGTATCAATTTCTTTCTTCAGCTCCTTGATACTCTCAATGAGCAGCGGCACCAGTTTGGCATAATCCACGCCCTTGAAGCCGTTTAATTCCGACACGGCTTCGGGCACAACCCGTTCCACTTCCTGAGCTATCAGGCCCATCTCCCGACCTTGTTTAAAATTCATGTTGTTGAAATCTCCCGCCTTCATGTCGTAGGTAACACCGTTGAGCTGCAGCAGTTTTTGCAGGGGCGAAGCAATGCCGCTGATGTTCTGCTTGAAACGGCCATCGCTGGCATAGGTGGTACCATTGGCCCACAAGCTGCCGAAGATGGCAAAAGCGTAAGCGCCGTTGCGTTCGGCCTTGGCAAGCTCTGCAAAAGAACCGTCGGTTTGAATAACGCCCATACTCACTTTGCCGTTGGGAATGTCGTTTTGCAAACGCAGTTCGCCACCATACACACCAATACCTACATCGCCATAAGGGCCTTTGTACAAAGAGATTTTTGTAAGGCCCAAGTTATTAGAAAACTGCAGTGGTGCCGATGCAGCAGCACCGTTGAGGCCAATGCCCACGTAACCATTGTTCGCATTCATGGTCAGCCCCCAGCCGGCACCGTTGCTGCCATAGAAGCCGAGCACATTGTCGTTGGGTACACCCACCAGTCCCACATTGGCGGTGTTGGCTGCATTAGACAGCCACATACCGGCGGTTTGAGTGCCGGTGCGAACCTGTATTCTTCCGTTGGTTTGCATGGCCACTTCGCCGCTGTTGATGATGCGGGCCCTTTCAGTAAAAGCAGTGCTGCTGCCCCATCCAAAACCAATATTGGAGCCGGCTATATCGGTATACAGTTGCAGCAAATTGCTTTGAATACCCAAGCCATACTGACTGGTGGCACTGGAACCATACAGGGCCACTTTGGCACCCAAAGTGTTGGCAAAAGTTTGCGTAGCCAATTGTGTGGTAGTGCCAATGCTCATGTTGCCATTGAAATAGCTGTTACCTTCTAGATGCAATTTTGCCATGGGAAAATCGGTACCAATCCCCACTTCTCCCATCAAGAAAGTTTGGCCTTCTACATGAAGCTTTGCCGCAGGCTTGCTGATGCCAATGCCCACATTGCCTTCGCCCCGAAAAATGTTCATGCCATCGGTTTGCCATTGTGTGGTAGAAAGCTGTAGCCCTGTTGGCGACATGCTTACGCCATAATTGCGGTCTAGGCTAAAAAGACAAAGCCGGTTGTTGTTGTATGATGGAACTGCTACCACATCATTTTGGGCGAATAAAATACCCGGCCCACTGATGTTGGTGGTATTGTAGCCACGAGGCAGAGGTGCTGTTGGATTGGTTATATCAAACACAGACACCATGTTGAATTGCTCGTTTGCCACAAACAGAAAATTACCAGCACCATGAATACTGTAGGGACGATAAATATTTTCCTGCACAAAGCCGGCTACCGTGGGGCTGGCCGGATTACTCACATTGAAAATTTGAATGCGGTCGTTATCTCTGGACGTAACGTAGGCATATCCATTTTTCACATACACATGCCGGGCATTGTTCAAGCCTGTATTGATGAAGCCCAGTGCCGTGATGGCTGTAGGATTGGAAACATCAAACATGCATAAGCGGTTGTTGCCATTGGATACCACATAAGCGATATTTCCCTGCACTACTACCCCTGTAGGAAAACTCAGATTGGTCGTTACGATTGATTTAAAAACCGGTGTGGCTGGTACTGAAACATCATATATGGCCAACTCTCTTTCTGCGGTTATATAGGCGAAATTTCCTTGTACGGTTACAAAAGTTGGACGCCTTCCGGTGCCAATCATACCAACATAGATAAGGCTTCCCGTAGGGGTAAAACTATAAATCGTAAGTGCATTGCCTAACTCTGAAGTTACGTATACATAATTGCCCTGAACAGCTACGCTACTGGGCCCATTGATATTGGTATAAGCATTGCTTTTCGACTGCGGATCGCTAAGATTGGAAATGTTATAAGAAACGAGAGAGTTGTTACTCCAGTTGACAACAAAAGCCAGATTGTCTTTTAATGCTGCGGCGGTTGGACCACCAATACCCTGTATGCCAAACCCTTTGGCTACAATGCCATTGGTGCTGGTAGCAGCTGTATCCAAACCGGTCCAGCGGCCGGTACTGAGGTAAGAACGCAAAGCCCTTTCGGTGGGTACATTGTTGTGGCTGTTTTCGCTCAGCAGGCTATCTCTGCTAAACTTTGACACAGCGGCTCCATCCTGTAATTGCAAATTACCATTCACATGCAATTTTGCCTGCGGCGTTTCGGTACCAATGCCAATATGTTGTGCCGAAATATTTTCATAAATACAAAATAGTGATAAAAAAAGAATAAAGGTTTTCATACACGGTACTTATTAATGAGCTTTCTTTTTACCCTTGCTTAGTTGCAGCTTAAGTGCATCTATTTGCTGTTGTTGGTTTTTGATGGCCTCTATCAACAATGGCACCAGTTTGGCATAGTCGATAGCCCTGTAACCATTGGGACCGGTAACCACTACTTCGGGTACAATGGTTTCTACTTGTTGGGCTATCAGGCCAATTTGTTGTCCTTCGGCAAAGTGCTCCTGCGGATACTCTTCCGTTTTCATTTCGTAAGTAACACCCTGCAACTGCAATACTTTATCCAGGGCATTGCCTAAAGGCTCAATGTTTCTTTTGTACCGCCCATCGCTGGCATACGTGGTACCGTTGGCCCACAAGCTACCGAAAATGGCAAATGCATAAGCTCCGTTGCGTTCAGCCTTGGCCAGTTCTGAAAAACTACCGTCGGTTTGAATGACGCCCATACTCACTTTGCCATTGGGAATATCATTTTGCAAACGCAGTTCGCCGCCGTATGCACCAATGCCTACATCGCCATAAGTGCCTTTATACAGCGAAATTTTCGTGAGGCCCAACGCATTGGAAAACTGAAGGGGTGCCGATGCTGATGCACCATTCAGCCCAATGCCCACGTATCCGTTATTGGCATTCATTGTCAACCCCCATTGCGCTCCGGTATTGCCGTAAAAGCCCATCACATTATCGTTGGGTAAACCAATAAAACCTACATTACCAGTATTGGCCGCATTGGCCAGCCAGAGCCCTGCCGTTTGCGAACCGGTGCGAATTTGCAACCTACCGTTTGTCTGGAATGATACTTCCCCATTGTTAATAATGCGTGCCCGTTCGGTAAATGCACCGCTATGGCCATAACCCATAGCAATGTTGGAGTTGATGGCATCGCTATATATCTGAAACAATCCGCTTTGTATACCCATGCCATACTGAGGGGTGGCACCCAATCCCCCGTATAAAGAAATGCGATTACCCAGTCTGTTGGAGAATGATAGCGAATCCAAAGCCAACTGGCCCGTTACGGCAGTGTTATTGGGCAGCTTGGTATTGCCATATTTCGAAACAATATTACCCTGTACAATGAGGTCGCCGCGGGTTTCGATATTGCCCAGTGCGGTAAGCTTGTCTCTGAAAATACCACTACCCACTACATCGAGTTTGGCAAAAGGGGTATCAATACCAATGCCCACTTTCACCGAGTTGTTGGCTGTGGGTACCACATTGCTTTCTGCAACACAAATTTTGGCACTGCCATCGGCAATGGCCGCACCAGTACCTGTATAGCGCATCATGCGTATATAAATGATTGAATTGGGTGCGAGAGATAAAAAATTAAAACCAAAAAAAGTACATCCTATTTCAGTAAACGGACCACTGCAACTGCTGGCGGTATAAGCCGTCATACAGGTGCCGTTGTAGGTATGATTGATACGTAATTTACCAGTAGCAGGCACCCGTACTTTAAACCATACATCACGCACATTGGCACCGGGCATAGGGGCAATGCACGATGGGTTTGGTACCGCAGGGGTAAGCGTAGCACCCGTCCAGCTATAAGCCGTTACAGGTACACAATCTTGGCCCAAAGGGTCGGCCGCATCTACTGGAAAAAAGCCGGCGTTGCAAGGTTCATCGGCCAGTACATTGTCGTTGCTCACACAAATTTTGATAGCGCCATTGGCAAATGCCGCGGTGTTGGAAAACCGCCGGTATACTCGCATATACACTATACCACCCGGAGTAAGTCCGTTGAATTTCCGTGATTTTTCTCCTGTAATATTTGTGTATAAGCAGGGGTACCCATTGTTGAAACTATTGAAAATGGCAAGACTGTTACAAGTGTTGCTGGTGTACATTTCTGCAGTATAGGCATTGCCATCACTTGCATCTATACTTACAACAGCGATGCCACTGGCGGGCACTGTAAACTTGAACCACACATCCAGGTTTTGAAAATTTTCGCACCAGGTATTGCCGCTGCCACTGCTCCAGGTAGCACCGGTATAGCTAAATATGGTTGTGGGCTCACAGCCCAAATTTTCGACTGGAATATTGACAGCTCCGCATGCATCATTGTTGGCCGGCTGAGCCAGAACAGCTGTGCAACTACCAAAAGTTATGACCAGAAGTGCCAGGCTTTTTTTCATGGGATTATTTCTTTGATAAGGGGTATTTAAAGCATTGCAGACACATTGCTTCACGTGCATAAAAGTATTGCCCGGCACATAGTAAGCACTCCCGTAAAAGAGGGATTCTCTCCTCACCTCCAAAACAAAACAGGCGACCCGAAGGCCGCCTGTTGTACTTCAATTGAAGTAAAATCTATTGAATGGCTTTTTTGAAAATCACTGACAACAGTACAAATGCGGCATAGGCAATAGGGCCGGCCCACCAACCGAGCACCACGGCAGCTATTACAGTTACCAACAGCAGCAGCAATTGTGGCAGCAATCCCTGCAGCGTTACAGATTTTGGTTTGTTGCTCATTATGGGCAGGTCACTCACCATCAGCCAGCTGAGCACTGCAACAAGGCCGTACCAAAACCACTGGTTGGTGAGGAGGTTAAGTGTGTTAGCATCATTGCTGGTCCAGTAAATGAGCGGAAAGGAAGCGACCATCAATCCTACCGAAGGCACAGGCGTACCCCGGAAACAATGCGTTTGGCGGGTATCGAGGTTGAACTTGGCGAGCCGATACGCCGCTGCTGCCGCCAGCACAAACGCCGGTGCCAGCCACCAGAATGACGTATCAAGACCAGCTTCGGTTTTGGCTACACTGAGGCGCAAAAACTGATAGACAATGATGGCAGGAGCCACGCCAAAACTTACCACATCGGCAAGGCTATCGAGTTGTTTGCCCATCTCGCTGCTGGCCTTGAGGGCACGGGCCACAAAGCCATCCAGAAAATCGACCACCGCTGCCAAGGCTATAAACAAAGGCGCCATGTACACGGCTTCGGGCAGCAGTTCCAACTTTTGGCCAATGGGATTTTCAGGAGAAGGATCAGTCTCCACAATGGCAATGCCATTTTGCAATAAGAATACAATGGCACAGCAACCGAGAATGAGGTTGAGGAGCGTAAATAAGTTGGGAATTTGCTTCATGCAGAATTTTCTAATAATCCTTCAAAAAATAAATCAATCTAAAAAAATAAACCGCCACAAAGTCCTCCCTTTAGGGAGGATTTAGGAGGGTTTCATACAACGCTCAATCTCCTCCACCGTAATCGGAATTCCTTTAAACAAATCCACATTGCCAGTTTTAGTAATCCATACATTGTTTTCGATGCGAATGCCGAGTTGTTCTTCTTCTACATAAATACCCGGTTCGATAGTAAACAACATACCGGCCTGTATGGGCAAATGCTTCAGGCCCAAGTCATGCACATCCACGCCAAGATGGTGGCTGATGCCATGGTAGAGGTACTTGCGGAAAGCCCGTGATTCGAGCACATTGCGATCTTCGTTTTTCACGTCTTCTTTTTTCAGCAGGCCTACTTTCAAAAACTGCTTGGTGGCTTCGTCGCCTACTTTGTTGGTATAGTCTACAATGGAAATGCCGGGTTTCAAAATGCTTTTGGCATAGTTGTGAATGTCGAGGCAGGCGTTGTACAATTCTTTCTGGCGCTTGCTAAACTTACCATTCACCGGAATGGTGCGGGTAAGATCGGCGCAGTAGCCGCCATAGTTGGCGCCAAAATCCATGAGCAAGAGTTCACCATCTTTACACTCCGCATTGTTGCTAATGTAATGCAGCGTTCGGGCACGGTCGCCGCTGGCAATGATGCTGCCGTATGCTTCGCCACGGGCACGGTTGCGCAAAAACTCATGCACAATTTCTGCTTCCACTTCATGCTCGTACACACCGGGCTTTACAAACTTCATTACCCGCAAAAAAGCCTTGTGTGTAATGTCGATGGCGGTTTTCACCACTTCAACCTCTTCCTTGGTTTTAATGCCCCGAACTTCCCGCATAATCTTGGCACTGCGTTCGTACTGGTGCAGCGGATAGCGGCTCTTCATTTCATCAATGTACCGATAGTCACGTGTTTGTATTAACGATGATTTTCGGTCATTCTCATTGGTATTGAGGTAAATAGTATCGGCAAAATGAATCCACTGCTGCAGTAAACCATCCAGACTATCGAGCCACAGCACAGCGGCAGCACCGCTGATGTCTTTTCCTTCCTGTGCACGAAGGCGTTTGCCATCCCATTTTTCTTTCATTTCGTTGGGGCGCACCAGCACCAACACTTCGCGGTACTTAGGGTCCGGATTATCGGGGTACAATACCAGCATGGTATCTTCCTGCTCTATGCCCGTGAGCCAAAACAAATCGCTGTTTTGCTGAAAGCGATACAGGGCATCGCCATTGCTGGGCACTTCATCATTGCTGTTGAAAATAGCAATGCTGTTGGGCTTCATTTTTTTGATAAAGCGTTGACGGTTTTGAATGAAGATTTTTGGATTGAGCGGAAGATTTTTCATACGTCATTTTTAGGAGTGGTAAATGTAAGCAGGTAAGATGGTTTCTGATGTTTCGTGTGATACGAAACATGGCGACAGCGAATTATAGGACGCGGATTTTTTCGGATAAACAAGATGAACACGGATTGATGTTGCTGTTGTTTTCAACAATCGTCATTTTATTGCAAACCGTTAAAACGGTTTTAGCTGTCTTTCGTATCCATATTACCCACGGTTAAAACCGTGGGCTAAGTTAAAACCGTGGGCTTTGGAATGATTATGTAGGCTTTTGCGAAATGGAAGAACTTGATGCCAAAAGCAAAGGCCGTCTTCGCAGACGGCCTTGTACTTTCTCCATTTTCAAAAAAACCAAATCCTATTTTTTGCCGGTCACTTTGCGGGGCGATTCTATAGCAGCCTGTGCAGCAGCAAGGCGGGCAATAGGTACCCTGAATGGTGAACAGCTCACATAGTTCATACCAATGCGGTGGCAGAATTTCACACTCTCCGGATCGCCGCCATGCTCACCACAAATACCCACTTTGAGGTTGGCCTTGGTCATGCGGCCACGTTCGGTACCGAACTTAATGAGCTCACCAATACCATCCTGATCAATGGTCTGGAACGGATCGTCCAACAGAATTTTCTGATCGAGGTAGTTGGGCAGGAAGCCACCAATATCATCGCGGCTAAAGCCAAAGCTCATTTGCGTAAGGTCGTTGGTACCAAAGCTGAAGAAATCTGCTGCTTCGGCCATTTCCTTCGCCTTCAGGGCAGCACGTGGAATTTCAATCATGGTGCCAAACAGGTACGGAATTTTCTTCAGGCCTGTTTTTTCGCACACTTCTTTGTACACCTGGTCTACAATCTTCCGCTGATGGTACAGTTCGTTTACGGTACAGGTCACCGGAATCATGATTTCGGGCAATGCTTTTTTACCTTGTTTGGTCAATTCAGCAGTGGCCTCGAAAATAGCACGGATTTGCATTTCAGTAATTTCCGGATAGCTGATGCCGAGGCGTACACCACGGTGACCGAGCATCGGGTTGTTTTCGTGCAACGCCAATACTCTGCGGCGCAACACACTCATGCTAATGCCGAGTTCTTTACTCAGGTGTGCCAGTTTTTCTTTATCGTGTGGCACAAATTCGTGCAGCGGTGGATCGAGCAGGCGAATGGTTACAGGGTGTCCCTTCATCACATTCAGCGTGTTCTTCACGTCCTTCTTCACGTATTTGAACAAATCGTTCAGTGCCGCTCTTCTTTCTTTTTCTGTTTTGCTCACAATCATTTTGCGCAGCTGAAACAGTGGCTCTTCGCTACCCTCGCCATAGAACATGTGCTCGGTACGGAACAGGCCGATACCTTCTGCGCCAAACTTGAAGGCCACGTTGGCATCTTCAGGCGTTTCAGCATTGGCACGTACACCTATTTGTTTCACCTGATCAACGAGTTTCATCAGGTCTTTGTAGCTCTGGTTTTTCTCGATGTCGATGTCTACCAGTGGCATGCTTCCTTCGTATACTACGCCCTTGGTACCGTTGAGGCTAATCCAATCGCCTTCTTTGATGACTTCACCATTCTTGGCTTTGAATACTTTGCTATCGGTGTGAATTTCGATATCGCCGCATCCCACAATACAGCACTTACCCCAACCACGGGCTACCAGTGCAGCATGTGATGTCATACCACCTTTGGTAGTAAGAATGGCTTGTGCTTTGTGCATACCATCCACATCTTCGGGTGACGTTTCTTCACGTACCAATATCACTTTTTCGCCTTTGGCAGCCCAGGCTACTGCATCTTCAGAAGTGAAGACTACACGGCCTTTAGCACCACCGGGGCCAGCAGGCAAACCTTTGGCAATAATGGGTTTCAGCAATTCTTCTTTGGGGTCGAGCATGGGCAGCAACAGTTCTACCAACTGATTGGGTCCTACCCGCATGATGGCCGTTTTGGCATCAATCATTTTGCTCTTGTACATTTCTGTAGCCATGCGTACAGCGGCTACACCATTGCGCTTACCCACACGGCACTGCAGCATGTAGAGTTTTCCTTTTTCAATGGTAAACTCAATGTCCTGCATGTCTTTGTAGTGCTTTTCCAAACGCTGCTGAATGGCATCCAGTTCTTTGTACTGAATTGGCATTAGTTTTTCCAGCGTATCAAAATGTTCGCTTTGTGCATTTTTAGAATACGCATTGATGGGTGCCGGAGTGCGGATACCAGCCACTACGTCTTCCCCTTGTGCGTTTACCAGGTACTCACCATAAAACTTGTTTTCGCCATTGCCAGGGTTGCGGGTAAATGCTACCCCTGTACAGCTGTCGTTACCTAAGTTTCCAAACACCATAGCCTGCACGTTTACAGCTGTTCCCCACTCATCAGGAATTTTTTCGATGCGGCGGTATTCAATAGCCCGCTTGCCATTCCAGCTGGCAAATACGGCACCCATACCACCCCAGAGTTGCTTCATAGGATCGTCTGGAAATTCAACGCCCAACACTTTTTTTACGGTCTTTTTATAATCGGCTACCAATGCTTTCAGTTCATCTACTGTAAGATCGGTATCGCTGGTATAACCTTGTTTGTGTTTAATAGCTTCCAGCTTTTCATCGAGTTGTTTGCGAATGCCTTTGCCCTTGGGCTCTACGCCGGCAGCTTTTTCCATTACTACATCGGCATACATCATAATCAGACGGCGGTATGCATCGTAAGCAAAACGGGCATCGCCACTTTGAGCAATCAGCCCTTCAATGGTTTTTTCATTCAAGCCCACGTTCAATACTGTTTCCATCATACCGGGCATGCTTTTGCGGGCACCCGAACGTACAGATACCAGCAAAGGATTTTTGGCGTCGCCAAATTTTTTGCCGGTGATTTTTTCCATTTTACCCAATGCCTCTTTCACTTGCGCATCAAGTACTTTAGGATAAGTACGCTTGTTGGCGTAGTAATAAGTGCAAACTTCTGTAGTGAGTGTAAAACCCGGTGGCACGGGCAGTTTCAGTTTTGGATTGCCTGCCATTTCAGCGAGGTTGGCACCTTTGCCACCCAGCAGGTTTTTCATGGATTCGTTTCCGTCGGCCTTGCCACCCCCAAAGGAATAGACATACTTCATTGCCTTTTTTACTGTAGCCATTTTATAGGTATTTAGTTTGAATTGATCGGGTCTATTGCAGGCACCTGTAAGGTTTATACAATGGAATTCCGTTTAAATAAAGTTTGTGGTCGTTCTTGATTGACGATGGTAAAAATAGCTGGAGCGGGATGGTTAGAAAATGATTATTGGCAAGAGAAAACCTAACAAACATCAGGAAATGGATACGCAAACCAACAGGCTTGCTGCGATGGCGGTCAATCAATTTTGACTTGGCTACAACCGAACCACGAAACAAATTGTTACTATAAGCAGCGTGGCAATCGGCTATTTGTTTCTGTTTAAATGAAAGGGAATTGGCGCAGAGTACCACCGTTTCTTTCCACAAAAAGTGTACAACTAATTTTGGGATATAGGAATAGTAAAAAATAAATTTGAGAGAGTTGATACCCCAATCACCTGAGTTCTTTTTACATCATCGCAACACTAAAACTTACACCATTTGACTGAGACAATCATTAACCTGGAAACCGTGAATCCCATTGAATTTTTTGGGGTAAATAACGGCAAGCTGGATCTGCTGAAAAAGAAATTTCCATTGTTAAAGATCCTTGGCCGCGGGACACAAATAAAACTGAGCGGCAGTCCTGAACAGATCGAGTTTGCAAAAGAAAAGATTGGCCTTGTTGTACAATACCTTGAACGCAACGGGCACCTGAGCGAAAATTATTTTGAAACCATTTTGGGTGGTGATGATGCTGAAACGGTGGATGCTTTTGTAGAGCGAAATCCCAACGATGTGTTGGTGTTTGGCCCCAACGGCAAAACAGTGAGGGCCCGCACCCACAATCAAAAACGCATGGTAAGTGCGGCAGATACCAACGATATTGTATTTGCCCTTGGCCCCGCCGGTACTGGTAAAACATATACCGCTGTAGCATTAGCTGTAAGAGCTCTCAAAAACAAGTCTGTCAAAAAAATCATCCTCACCCGCCCTGCGGTAGAAGCCGGTGAAAGCCTTGGTTTTTTGCCCGGCGATCTCAAAGAAAAAATTGACCCGTACCTCCGGCCTTTGTACGATGCGCTGGACGATATGATACCGGCAGATAAGCTTGGCTACTACATGAGCACCCGTACCATCGAAATTGCCCCGCTGGCGTACATGCGTGGCCGTACGTTGGACAATGCCTACATCATTTTGGATGAAGCACAGAACTCCACCGACCTGCAATTGAAAATGTTTCTCACTCGTATTGGTGCCAATGCCAAAGCCATCATCACCGGCGATATGACGCAGGTAGACCTGCCCAAAAGCCAGCGTAGTGGTTTGGAAAAAGCAACCCGTATTCTCAAAAACATCAACGGCATTGCACACATTGAGCTCGATGAGGAAGATGTGGTACGCCACCGCCTCGTAAAAGCCATCATTAAGGCCTACGATAAAGAGAAAGAAAAAGAAAATGCGGAAGAAGAAGCGTATCAGGCGCAGCGAAAAGAATATTTTCGCAACCGTGATAAGCCGCAATAAATATTCAATGATATTGACAAACACAAAAAAGAGATGGTACCTGTTGCCATCTCTTTTTTTGCTGTGTTGGAGTTGCCAGTTTTCTGTTACGCCACAGCCGGATAGCCAGCAGATTGATGCGCTGTCTTTTCAAGTTAAAAGACTGCAGCAATACGATTCCGTTATTTATCCCATACTTATACATCAGGTACAAACAGGTGATATGGTACTGCGCTCCGGCAGCGATATGACCAGCGAGATGCTACGCCAAATGAACCAAACAGACAAACGCTACAGCCATTGCGGCATTGCCAGCATCGAAAATGATACAGTATTTGTGTACCATGCTATTGGTGGTGAGTTCAATCCAGACCAACGCATCAAAAGAGAGCCTTTGTACTCCTTTTGCCATGCTGCAGATAACAAGGCTGCTGCTATTTTCAGGCCACAGTTTCCGGCATCAAAAAATAGGGTCATTGCTACTCAGGCCAATCACTTTTGGCTACAGGGCATTCCCTTCGATATGGCTTTTGATTATCACACAGAAGACCGTTTTTACTGTGCCGAATTTGTTGCTAAAACCATTGCACGGGCAGTGGCAGACAGCAGCTGGTTCACATTTTCAACTGCAGGTAAAATGCAGTATGTGGGTGTCGATAATCTTTTATTGTCGCCGGTGATGAAAACTGTGGTGGAGAAAAACTATTAATAGCCCTATCTTTTTTTATACAAAACTGTTTTACACAAAACGGCCCCCTACATTTGTTGACCATTAATCCAATCATTCTCCAAAACATTCTTAATGAAAAAAACACTCCTCCCCCTGTTGGCAATCGTAATGCTGGCACTGGCAGCTTGCTCTGGTGGCTCTGGCGATCCAAAATCTGTTGCAAAAAAATTCTTCGAAGCGTTCAAAACCATGGACATTGACGAAGCAGCTAAATATGCCACCAAAGACAGCAAGCAAATGCTGGATATGATGAAAATGGGTATGAGCTTTGCACCAGTAAACAAAGACAGCCTGAAGCAGGAAATGGCGAAGCAAAAAATTGAATATGGCGATGCCGTTATCAATGGCGATGAAGCAACCATCAGCGTAACAGTAGATGGCAAAGACAAGACAGACTTTAAATTGAAAAAAGAAGAAGGTGCCTGGAAAGTAGCGTTTGATAAAAACACGCTGATGAAAACCGGCATGGAAAAAATGCAACAAAAGGGCGCCTCTGCAGAAGAAATGGAAGACGCTCAAAAAGCAATGGATATGCTCAGCGGCGACTCATTGAAACAAGTAATGGAAGAAGCCGGCGATGTGCTGGACTCCATGAAGATGAAGTAATGCTGTCGTAAATAAAAAAGGGTGGATTCTTGTGAATCCACCCTTTTTTATTTGGTGCCTTTCGGCTTAATAGTAATTGGAAACCAAATGGCTGTTGGCCTTCTCTGCAGCTTCAATAGCCGTAAAGGAACTCAGTAAATCAGCCTTGTCTTTTTGAATGCAAATGCTGTGCTCATAATGAGCCGCCGCTTTACCATCCTTGGTTCTGATGGTCCAGCCGTCTTCATCGGTATACACCTCTTTTTTACCTTGGTTTACCATAGGTTCTATGGCTATGGTCATACCCACTTGCAACTTACTGCCGGTACCTCTTTTGCCAAAATTGGGCACCTGAGGATCTTCGTGCAGTTGCCTGCCAATGCCATGCCCAACCAACTCACGTACAACGCCGTACGGATGCTGACGTTCTGCATAATCTTGAATCGCAAAAGCAACATCTCCAATACGATTGCCGGCTCTTGCCTTCTCTATGCCCTTGTACAAAGACTCCTTGGTTACTTTCATCAATGTGAGGGCTTCGGGGTCGGCCTCAGCTATAGCAAAAGTGTAGGCACTGTCGCCGTGAAATCCATTTTTAAATACCCCGCAGTCAATGGTAATAATATCACCGGGCTGCAATGCTCTGTTGTCGGGAAAACCATGCACCACGGCATCATTTACACTAATGCAGGTATTGTAAGGAAAACCATGATAGTTAAGAAAGCTGGGAATACCACCATGATCTCTGATGTATTGACCAGCTATTACATCAAGCTGTAGTGTAGTAACACCGGGCTTTATCATTTCCGCCAAAACAGCTATGGTATCTCCTACTAACAAATTGCTTTGCCGCATCAATTCAATCTCTGCAGCATTTTTCAGTTGAATCACTTCTTTATACTTTTTAAACAGGCTCATAAAGGATGCAAAGAAACAAATGCTTTATGAGGAACCTCGTAATAAAACAATAAAAAATACCTGCCCATAAAGACAGGTATTTCTATTGTACATTAATAACAAATCAATTATCCGATTGGAGAGCTGCTTACAGCCTGACGGCCCTGAATGCGGCCACCGCTCATTAAACCATCGTACTGGCGCATCAGCAAGTGTGTTTCAATTTGCTGCAGTGTATCGAGGATAACCCCCACCATGATGAGCAGGCTGGTACCACCGAAGAAGCTACTGAAACCAGCGGTAACACCGAGTTTCTGAGCCACGCCAGGCAAAATACCTACAAAGGCAAGCAGCAATGCACCAGGCAGGGTCACCTTATCCATTACAGAACCAATGTAATCTGCAGTAGGCTGACCGGGTTTTACACCAGGTATAAAACCGTTATTGCGCTTCAGGTCTTCTGCAATTTGCTTGGGGTTGAAAATAATGGCCGTGTAGAGGTAAGTAAAACCAATAACCAGCACACTGTATATGAGCATGTACCAACCGTTGCTGTGGTCATTCAAAATCTTCATAAATCCACCAGTCGTATCGAACTTAGCAAAAATGGTAGGAATGAAAATGATAGCCTGTGCAAAGATGATTGGCATTACACCGGCACTGTTTACCTTGATAGGCAAGAACTGACGGGCACCGCCAAACTGCTTGTTGCCAACAATTTGCTTGGCATAGTTGATAGCAATTTTGCGTACACCTTGTACCAATACTATCAGGCCCATGATGATCATAATGAGAATAGCAATCTCAATGATGAAAACGAGCATACCACCACCGCCTTTGGTATTGAGCGAAGTAAATTCTTGTACAAAGCTTTGTGGCAATCGGGCCAGGATACCCACCATGATGATGAGTGAAGTACCGTTACCCAAACCTTTGTCGGTAATTTTTTCGCCCAACCACATTACAAACAGAGTACCTGCTGTAAGCAACACAATAGTGCTAAACAAGAAGTAAGGCTCGTATGCAGGAATGAGTGCCTCTTTGTAACCGGGGCTCTGCAAATAAGTGATATAAGCACCAGCCTGAAACACTGTAACAATTACAGTGAGGTAGCGGGTCCATTGGTTAATTTTCTTACGGCCACTTTCTCCCTCTTTCTGAATTTTCTGAAATTGGGGAACCAAAATGGTAACCAACTGCATGAAAATTGAAGCAGAGATATAAGGCATAATACCCAGTGCCAAAATAGATGCCTGAGAGAAGGCGCCACCAGCAAACTGGTCGAACAGGCCAAGCAATCCAGAAGCTTTACCCTTTACGGCATCCAATGCGTTAGGATCGATACCAGGTAAAACGATGTGCGTACCCAAACGATAAGTGACCAGCAAAAGCAGCGTTACAATAATCTTTTGCTTCAGCTCGTCAATCGTCCAGATATTCTTTAGTGTTTCAAAAAATTTCTTCACGGAATTCAGTCAATTTAAAGGGCCTCAAATGTAGGTAAAACAAGAGTTCCTTTCGATGTTGCGAAAGGAACTTTTGCACTGCCCGATTACTTCAGAATTTCAACAGTACCACCCGCAGCTTCAATAGCAGCTTTTGCTTTTGCGCTGATAGCGTTTACTTTGAAATCAATCTTGCTTTTCAATTCGCCGGTGCCCAATACTTTTACCAAAGCTGATTGGTTTACCAACCCGTTGATGTACAAATTATCGAGGCTGAATTCTTTCAGTTCATATTTTTCAACCAGCTGGTCTACCTGACCAAGATTGAAAACAGTGTAAGATACGCGGTGCGGGTTTTTAAAACCACGCTTAGGAATACGACGCTGGATAGGCATCTGACCACCTTCGTGAGCCATTTTGCTGGCGTAACCGGCACGCTGCTGCTGACCTTTGTTACCCTTGGTAGAAGTACCACCTTTACCAGATGCTTCACCACGACCTAAACGTTTTTCACTGTGCGTACTGCCTTCGGCAGGCTTCAAATTGTGCAGTTTCATAGACTACGAGTTTTTACTTACGGGGTTTGCTCCCCTCGCTTAAAAATGAGAATAATGAAATTCCAAATCCCAACACATCATCAGAAGATTGGAATTTGGAATTGAAAATGATTGATGCGAAATTAGGCTTGCGCTACGTCTTCCACCTTTACCAGGTGCAATACTTTTTCTACCATACCCAGAATTTGTGGGGTGGCTTCTTTTTCTACAGTAGCGTTCATCTTGCGCAGTCCGAGAGCTTCCATTGTTTTCTTCTGGCGCTCCGGGCGGTCGATCACACTTTTAACCTGAGTGATTTTGATCTTCTTCATCGTTATGAGGTTTGAAGTTTAAGGTTTGAAGTTTGAGGTTATGCTATCCGTAGATCTCAAAACATCGGGCATCAAACAGCAAACTAATTATCCGTTGAATACTTTTTTCAGAGAAACGGTACGTGTTTTAGCCACCTGAATTGGCTCACGTAAAGTAGCCAGTGCGGTAAATGTAGCTTTAACCACGTTGTGAGGATTGGCAGAACCAAGACTCTTAGCCAATACGTCGGTAATACCTGCACTTTCCAACACGGAACGCATGCTACCTCCGGCAATTACACCTGTACCATGAGCAGCTGGCTTCAGCAAAACTTTAGCAGCGCCTTCTTTTACAAATTGTTCGTGGGGGATAGTGCCGTGCATTACAGGTACTTTCACCAGGTTCTTCTTAGCATCTTCAATGCCTTTGGTGATTGCTTCCTGTACTTCTTTAGCCTTACCCAAGCCATGACCTACCACACCATTTTCGTTGCCTACCACCACCAGGGCTGAGAAGCTGAAAGTGCGGCCACCCTTGGTGGTCTTTACAACACGGTTAATAGCTACAACCTTTTCTTTCAGTTCGAGGTCGCCGGCTTTTACGCGGTTTACGATAGCTTTTGCCATTTTTATTTTTCAATTGAGCCTGCAAGCAGGCAAGATTTACGATTGTTGAATGCTGATCGTTTAAATGAAAATCCTGTACAATTACAGAACCAGGCCACCTTCACGGGCACCATCGGCTACTGCCTTAATGCGGCCGTGGTACAAGAAACCACCACGATCAAATACACAGGTAGTGATGCCTAATTCTGCAGCTTTGCGGGCAATAGCATTGCCTACCAATTTGCTTTTTTCAGACTTGGTCACCTTTTGTGCAGCGATGTCCTTATCGCGGCTGCTGGCAGCTGCGAGTGTGGTGCCATTAGCATCATCTATCAGCTGGCAGTAAATATCTGCATTGCTGCGAAATACGCTCAGGCGAGGCTTGGCAGCGCTACCGATGATTCTCTTACGAATGCGGTAGTGGATTTTCTTTCTTGAAAGTACTTTCTTATCCATTTTATATCCTCCGGCTCCGGGGAGCACTATTTTCTTTGAAATCAGATTTTAAAAAGCGGTTACCGATGATTATTTACCAGCAGATTTACCAGCCTTCTTACGAACCACTTCGCCAGCAAAGCGAACACCCTTGCCTTTGTAAGGCTCCGGCTTACGCAGGCTGCGGATTTTGGCACATACCTGACCCAACAGCTGATTGTCGGTACCTTCAATCACAATCTCCGGGTTTTTACCTTTTTCCTGAGCAGTGGTTACTTTCAACTCTTTAGGAATTTCAATAATGATGTTGTGCGAGTAGCCCAACGCCAAATCAAGAATATTTCCAGTGTTAGAAGCTTTGTAACCTACACCTACCAGTTCCATTTTCTTAATGAATCCTTCTGTTACACCTTTTACCATGTTGGCAATAAGGGCACGGTACAAGCCATGCAGTGCACGGTGGCGGATTTGATCGGTAGGACGACCTACTGTCAGTGTGGCATCAGTAATTTCTACATGAATGTCACGATCCAAGGTTTGCTTCAATTCGCCTTTGGGGCCTTTTACGGTAACGGTGTTATCTCCACTTACTGTGATAGTAACACCAGCGGGGATTGTTACCGGTTTTTTTCCTACACGAGACATAGTCGTTGTTGTGTTTAAATATGTGAATCAAATGAGTGGCATGCGTTCAGCCCCGACTAAAAGGCTTAAATAAACAAACCGCCCGAATACAATCAATTAATAAATGTGACACAAGATTTCGCCACCTACATTCTGAGCTTTGGCTTCTTTGTCGGTCATTACACCTTTAGAAGTGCTCACAATGGCAATACCCAAACCATTCATTACACGCTTAAAGTCGGCAGGCTTAGCGTACTGACGCAGACCTGGGCGGCTTATACGCTCCAAAGAAGCGATAGCGGGTTGCTTAGTATTAGGATCGTATTTCAATGCGATCTTGATAACACCTTGCTTGTTGTCATCTTCAAATTTGTACTTCAGGATATAACCCTTTTCGTACAAAATTTCAGTCATACGCTTCTTCAGGTTAGAAGCGGGGATTTCCACGATGCGGTGGTTGGCCATTTGAGCATTCCGAATACGAGTCAGAAAGTCTGCTATAGGATCAGTTACCATATGATTTCCCTCCTACATTCCGGCTCCCGAAAACTTCGGGACGGAATAATTGGATTTTAGTTTAAAATGAATTGAATGAAGTTGCTTGCTTGTGGCTATTGCCGTAGCAATTACCAGCTTGCTTTTTTCACGCCAGGAATTTTACCTTCCAGTGCCATGTCGCGAAACATGTTACGGCAGATACCGAAATGACGCATGTAACCTTTAGGACGGCCAGAGAGCTGGCAGCGGTTTTTGAGGCGTACAGGCGATGCATTGCGGGGAAGCTGATCGAGAGCTGCATAATCGCCTGCTGCCTTGAGGGCTGCACGCTTTTCAGCAAACTTGGCTACGGTAGCTTCACGCTTACGCTGACGGGCTTTAACTGATTCTTTTGCCATAAAAATGAAATTCCAAATTTTAAAATTCCAAATCCTAAGTGGTGCTTAGTTTCCGCAGGAAGTTTGGAAAATTTCCTTTGGGATCTGGTTTTATTAGTTGTTGTCTTTTTTGATGTTCTTGAAAGGAAGACCAATTTCTTTCAGCAGTTCGTAAGCCTCTTCGTTGGTACGGGCAGTAGTTACGAAAGTGATATCGAGACCAGTGATTTTGTTCACCTTATCAATGTCGATTTCTGGGAAGATAATTTGCTCAGTAACACCCATGGTATAGTTACCACGGCCATCAAAGCTCTTATCATTGATACCTTTGAAATCACGAACACGAGGTAGTGAAACTGCAATCAAACGATCGAGGAATTCAAACATCTGATCACCACGGAGGGTAACACGTGCACCAATCGGCATATTGCGACGGAGCTTGAAGTTTGAGATGTCCTTCTTAGACATGGTAGCTACAGCCTTCTGACCAGTGATGGTAGTCAGCTCTTCGATAGCAATGTCTACAAGTTTCTTATCGGCAGTTGCACCGTTTACGCCACGGTTCAAGCAAATTTTGGTAAGCTTGGGGGCCTGCATTACGGTTTTGTAACCGAACTTCTTCATGAGGGCAGGTACAACTTCAGCTTTGTACTTATCTGCCAGGCGCGGAGTATAATTTGTTGTTGCCATTACTTAATAACCTCCCCGGATTTTTTAGATACACGAACTAATTTACCATTGTCGCGGCTACGCTTTACACGTACGGCGGCTCCGGCTTTTGCGTCCCACAGTTGCACGTTGCTGATGGCAATGGGTGCTTCTTTTTTCACAATACCACCCTGAGTGTTTTGTGCTGTAGGTTTTGTATGGCGGGTCTGAATGTTTACACCCTCTACCAGCACTTTAGCCTTGTCAGGATAAACGGCCAGGACAACGCGGGGCTTTTTCAGATCCTTATCATCACCGGTGATAACAACTACGTTGTCACCTTTCTTGATGTTGAACTTTGGTTTGAAACGATTAGTCATACTTTATAGCTTGATGCGTAACGCTTAACGCTTAACGCAGTTATTGAAATTCGCTTTCAGCACTTTGCCTTCGGCGTTTTGCATTACAGTACTTCTGGTGCAAGCGATACAATTTTCATGTATCCTTTATCACGAAGTTCACGGGCAACTGGTCCGAAAATACGGGTACCACGTGGTTCGTCTGAGTTATTGAGGAGTACCACTGCATTGTCGTCAAAACGGATGTAGGAACCATCTTTGCGACGGAGTTTGTTTTTGGTACGTACAATTACTGCTTTGGCTACGGTACCTTTTTTCATACCACCACCAGGAATGGCATCCTTAACAGTTACAACGATCTTGTCGCCAATTCCGGCATAATCCTGTCCGCTGTTGCCAAGTACACGAATACAAAGTACCTCTTTGGCACCGCTGTTATCCGCTACGTTCAACCGGCTTTCTTGCTGAATCATTTTGTTAGCTTTTTAGCTTTAGCACTTGGGCTAATGAAGTTACTAATTGGTCAGAGGCTTATGCTATGTAATACACACCAGCAAAAAGCTTGAAGCAAGCAGCTATTGCTGCCGGCTGAATTATTTCACTTTTTCAACTACTTCTACCAGTCTCCAGCGCTTTGTTTTGCTCAGGGGGCGGGTTTCCATAATTTTTACAGTGTCGCCAATGCTGCACTCGTTCTTCTCGTCGTGTGCATGAAACTTGGTCGTCTTTTTTACGAACTTACCGTAGATTGGGTGCTTTACTTTACGCTCCACCGCTACTGTAATGGTTTTATCCATCTTGTTGCTGGCTACTACACCAATCCTGGTTTTACGGAGATTTCTGGTTTCCATTTGGTTCAATATTTTGCTGAACTACTTTTCAATTAAAAATTAGCCTACCAGTACTCTTTTCTGGAGTTCGGTTTTCAAACGGGCAACATCACGACGGAGATCTCTGATGCTCATTGGATTTTCTAAAGGAGTGATGGCATGTGCAAATTCAAGCTTCTTGAGACGCACTTCATCTTCGCTGATGCGCACCTTCAGATCTTCGATGCTTATTTCACTCAGGCTTTTGTTGAAGTCAACTTTCTTAGACATCTTTTTCAATTTGATAATTAGCCAATATGCTAATCTGCTAATGAAATTATTTTCTCAGCTGTATGTCTGAAATATTATCATCAGCACACCAGCTTATTCGCATCATTACGCCTGATAATCGCGGCGTACAACGAACTTGGTTTTGATTGGAAGCTTCTGCGCAGCAAGTTCCATTGCTTCGCGGGCTACTTCCATCGGTACGCCATCGCATTCAAACAGGATACGACCTGGTTCTACTACGGCTGCCCAAAATTCGGGGTTACCTTTACCCTTACCCATCCGCACTTCGGCAGGCTTACGGGTAATGATCTTATCGGGGAATACACGGATCCACACACTACCTTCACGTTTCATGGCACGGGTCATTGCCTGACGGGCACTCTCGATCTGGCGGTTGTTCAACCAAATAGGTTCCTGTGCTTTAAGGGCAAACGAACCGAATGAAATGGTAGCGCCACGCTTAGCCACTTCGCGGATGCGGCCTTTTTGTTGCTTGCGGAACTTGGTTCTTTTCGGCTGTAACATTTATCTACGTATTTGAATATTTACAATAAGTTGAAGCTGGATGCCTGTGGTTATTAACGACGGCCTCCACGGTCACGACGGTCGCCGCCACCTCTTCTGTCGCCACCACGTCCACCGCGGTCGCCACGGTCACCACCACGGTCATCGCCACCACGACGGTCGCTCAGGCCGCTGCCGGTACCCACAAAGTTGGGGTTAAGGTCACGCTTGGTCAATACTTCACCTTTACAAATCCATACTTTCAAACCAATTTTACCGTATACGGTTTGAGCAGCCAGGCTGGCGTAGTCAATATCCATACGGAAGGTGTGCAATGGAGTACGGCCCATTTTGATTTCTTCGCTACGGGCAATTTCAGCACCACCCAAACGGCCACTGGCTTTTACCTTAATACCTTCGGCCCCCATACGCATAGCAGAAGCAATTGCCATTTTGATGGCACGCTTGTAGTTGATGCGGTTTTCGATCTGACGGGCGATAGTATCAGCTACAATCATAGCATCTACTTCCGGACGACGGATTTCGAGGATGTTGATTTGAACGTCTTCTTTACCGGTAAGCTTCTTCAGCTCTTCTTTGATACGGTCTACTTCACCACCGCCTTTACCAATAATGATACCAGGCTTTGAAGTATGAATAGTTACAATCAGTTTATTGAGGGTACGTTCGATAACGATTTTTGAGATACCACCTTTGTTGATACGAGCATTGAGGTAGGTACGGATCTTGTTGTCCTCGATCAGTCGGTCGGCGTACACTTTTTTGTTGCCGTACCAGTTACTGTCCCAACCACGGATGATACCGAGTCTGTTACCGATTGGATTTGCTTTTTGACCCATTATTTCAAGTTGAAAATTTTGAACGATTTCGATTTGTGAGAATTAGATGGCGTCTACAGTTACGGTTACGTGATTGCTACGCTTACGTACACGGTATCCACGGCCTTGAGGGGCTGGACGCATCCGCTTCAGGGTACGGCCACCGTCTACCATAATGGTTTTCACCACCAGTGCATTTTCATCTGCACCTTCATTCTTTGCTTTCCAGTTAAAGGCAGCACTTTTTACCAGCTTTGCCAAAGGCACAGAACTGTGCTTGGTATTGTGCTCAAGTACAGCCAATGCTTTTTCCACCTTCATACCACGAATCAGGTCGGCCAGCAAACGCATTTTGCGGGGCGAAGTGGGGTAATTTTTCAGTTTAGCTACTGCTTCCATTTTTATTCAGTTTCAGGTTTTTGGTTTTTAGTATTTGCTGTAGAAAAATGAAACAGCGAACAACCAAAAACCACCAACATTTAAACAATTTATTTTTTGCTACCAGCGTGTCCTCTAAAGTTGCGGGTAGGAGCAAATTCACCAAGTTTGTGACCAACCATAAATTCGGTTACATACACGGGAATGAACTTGTTTCCGTTGTGCACCGCGAAAGTTTGACCTACAAAATCAGGAGTGATTGTAGAACGACGACTCCAGGTTTTGATAACGCCTTTTTTCACTTTGCCTTCAGCCATGTTCACGATTTTCTTCTCGAGTTTGGCATCAACGTAAGGACCTTTTTTAATTGAACGAGCCATATTGAATTCGTTAATTTGAAATTTGAGGATTTGAAAATTGAATTGGTTGCTGTGTACTTATACAATTCTCAAATTACTTAGCCAATTTTTTACCGTCGCGGCGTTGCAAAATCAGCTTATCGCTACCCTTGCCTTTAGTACGGGTCTTTTCGCCTTTGGCGTATTTACCAGTACGGCTGCGTGGGTGGCCACCAGAAGCACGGCCTTCACCACCACCCATTGGGTGATCTACTGGGTTCATAGCCACACCACGGTTGCGGGGGCGGATACCACGCCAACGGTTAGCACCTGCTTTACCGAGGCTCTGAAGGTTATGGTCGCCATTGCTTACTACACCTACAGTAGCGTAGCAATTAATGAGCAACTTGCGCAATTCGCCAGAAGGCATTTTCAACACAGCGTATGATTCTTCTTTGTTGGTAAGCTGTGCTGCAGAACCGGCACTACGAACCAGTTTGCCACCCTGACCAGGCTGCATTTCAATGTTGTGAACGTTGGTACCCAAAGGCATATTCTTCATAGGAAGACAGTTGCCAATTTCAGGAGCTACAGTTTCGCCAGAAATTACTTTCTGACCAACCTGAATGCCTTGAGGTGCCAGGATGTAACGCTTTTCGCCATCGGTGTACTGCACCAGTGCGATGAAAGCGGTACGGTTTGGATCATATTCAACTGTAAGTACAGTTGCTTCAATATTTTGCTTGTTGCGTTTGAAGTCGATGATACGATACTTCTGCTTGTGACCACCGCCAATGTAGCGCATGGTGCGACGGCCTTGAGCGTTACGGCCACCTGATTTTTTCACAGGTTCCAGCAAGCTCGATTCAGGCTTGTTAGTGGTTACTTCAGCATACGCATTACCAATTTTCCAGCGGGTGCCGGCGGTCATTGGTTTGTATTTTTTCAGTGCCATGTTTCTTTGTTCTGAATTGGTTTATTTCAACACTTCGCGGCGGTTGGTTGCCATTCTTGTTTTACTAAAAAGAAAGATTAGATTTCGCCGTACAGGTTAATTTCTTCGCCTTCTGCTACCGTTACTACTGCCTTCTTTTTGGCAGGCTTGCGGCCATTGATAAAGCCAGATTTAGTGAAGCGAGACTTTGCTTTACCAGGCATCACCAACGTATTCACGTCAGTTACATTTACGCCGTAAAAATCTTCTACCGCTTTTTTAATCTCCAGCTTGTTGGCCTTACGATCTACGATGAAGGTGTAGCTGCGCTTCTTTTCAATTTGCTTGTTCACCTTTTCGGTCAACACAGGCTTTATTAATACATCTGTCAGTTTCATGTCGATCAGAATTATTCGGTTCTTAATTAAGCTTCAGTACCTTCTTCGGTGAAGATTTTTGCAGCAGTTTCAGTCAGTACCATTACGTCAGCATTTACAATGTCGTAAGTGTTGATGTCGGCCAGTTCAATAGCAGCAGCATTAGGTATGTTGCGCAGGCTCAGGTAGAAGTTGGTATCCAGTTCAGGATATACAAACAATGCTTTTTTATCAGCAATACCCAGGTTTTGCATTACACCGGCAAAAGCTTTTGTCTTAGGTGTTTCAAACTTCAGGTCTTCTACAATTACAATGGCGCTGTCTTTTGCTTTGTAGCTAAGGGCACCAATTTTTGCCAGATCTTTCACCTTACGGTTCAGCTTCTGGTCGTAAGTGGTAGGCTTAGGTCCAAAAATGGTACCACCACCTTTGTACAAAGGGTTACGAATGTTACCCTTACGGCTGCCACCGGTACCTTTTTGCTTGTGCAGCTTGCGGCTTGCACCTTGTACTTCAGCACGGGTTTTCACCTTTGAAGTACCCTGACGCTGAGCGGCCAGGTATTGTTTTACAGCCAGATAAATTACATGATCATTGGGCTGTGCACCGAAGATGTCTTCGGGAAGTTCCACTGTTCTGCCAGTTTTCTGACCTGCTGTATTTAAAACTTCGATTGTCATAACTTTTTCGTTTCTCACCGGGCGGGCCGGCACGGTTTACAATTACTTCTGGATTAAAACGATTGAACCATTGTGGCCGGGAACTGATCCGCTGATCAGGATGTAATTCTTTTCAGGGAAAATCTTTACCACTTGCAGGCCTTTCATTTTTACCCTGTCGCCACCCATACGGCCAGCCATACGCATACCTTTAAATACACGGCTGGCGTCAGATGAGTTACCAATTGAACCGGGGGCACGCTGACGATCATGCTGACCATGTGATTGCTCACCAACACCGTGGAAACCATGGCGTTTTACAACACCCTGGAAACCTTTACCCTTGGTGGTACCCACAACGTCAACTTTTTCGCCTTCGGCAAAAATGTCAACAGTGACTTGTTCGCCAAGAGCCTTCTCCAGCGTACAGTCACGAAATTCTTTTACAAATGATTTGGGAGCAGTTTGTGCTTTTGCGAAGTGGTTCTTTTCTGCTTTAGTAGCATTCTTTTCCTTCTTTTCGCCGTAAGCCAACTGAAGTGCATTGTAACCGTCTACATCGGCGGTTTTCACCTGCGATACAACACAGGGACCAGCTTCTACTATGGTGCAAGCTATTTGCTTACCATTGGGATCGAATATGCTGGTCATCCCGATTTTTTTTCCAATAATACCTTTCATTGATATCGGTTTGTGCCCGGCAGAGTTAAGAGGACTTCCGCACAGAGGCGAATTCAATCCCAGTTTAGCTACCGACCTTTTCCTTTGTTTCCGCCGTTTTGCAGAGGGGAAGTACCGGTAGTAAACAAACCCTGAAAGGCTTGTTCATATGTTTGGCTCACTTGGTAGTGAGAGTTATGTAAAATCAGAGCTCTTTTTTCACGCCCCTTTGGCCGGATTGAGAGATGATTGCTTTGTTTGTTCTGTAGTGAAGCCAGGCCTCACTCAGTCAGCTGTTACGCTTTGATTTCCACTTCAACACCACTTGGCAAATCTAGTTTGCTCAGGGCATCTACTGTGCGACTACTGCTGGTGTAGATATCCAACAAACGCTTGTGCGTATTGAGTTGGAATTGTTCACGAGCTTTCTTGTTTACGTGCGGTGAACGCAGTACAGTAAAGATCTTTTTGTGTGTTGGCAAAGGAATTGGACCTGTTACCACAGCACCTGTGCTCCGCACAGTTTTCACAATTTTCTCGGCTGATTTGTCAACCAGGTTGTGATCGTAAGATTGCAGTTTAATACGTATCCGCTGACTCATAATTCAAAGACCCTTTTTTCGAATTGGGATGCGAAGGTAATGGGATTCAATTATCAGGCAAAAGTTTTTTGAAACATTTTTACCAAAACGGGGGCAAAAGTCGGTTTTTGCCGCATTTTTTTCCACAAATACCCATTTGGGGGCCATCAGCAGGGTGCATAACTCAGCTACATATCGGGCTGCTACGGGGTTCCGCCCCTCGCCGGCATGGGTTGCACCCGCCGGCCAGCGGCCAAGCCCTCCACATCCCGGGCCCATCAGCAGCACTCCACTACGCAGCTATTTCCACTCAACTCAAACCATTAACTTACAGCTCCCTATATCACATATTTATGAAACATGTATTGATGTTCGCCATTTCGATGGCTGCTTGCATAAGCCTGACTGCCCAAAACAGCAGCAAAAAGAAAACAACTCCCGCTCCTGCACCATCAGTTAGCTGGAATGACCATTTGCAGGGCATGCAATGGCGAAACCTTGGGCCTACCCGTGGCGGCCGTTCGGTAGCCTGCAGCGGCGTACCGGGCCAACCGCTCATTTATTATATGGGCAGCACCGGTGGCGGCGTTTGGAAAACCGAAGATGCCGGCATCAGCTGGCGCAACATTTCCGATGGCTTTTTTAATACCGGCTCCGTGGGTGCTATTGCTGTAGCCGAAAGCGACCCCAATGTGGTATATGTAGGCATGGGCGAACATACTCCACGTGGTGTAATGACCTCCGCTGGCGATGGCGTGTACAAAAGCACCGATGCCGGCAAAACCTGGCAGCACATTGGCCTCACCAATACTATGCATATTGCAGCCATCCGCATTCATCCTTCCAACCCCGATGTGGTGTATGTGGCGGCACAGGGAGCCATTCATGGTCCTACAGCCGAACGGGGCATTTACAAAACCACCGATGGCGGCCGCAGCTGGGACCGGGTGCTGTTTGTTGATGACAATACTGGTTGTGCCGACCTGAGTATGGACATGAGTAACCCTCGCATTTTATATGCCGGCATGTGGGATCATCGCAGGCTACCTTGGCTGGTGCGTAGCGGTGGCCCGGGCAGTGGCTTGTACAAAAGCACCGATGGCGGAAATACCTGGCACAAAATGAGCGAAGGCCTGCCTGCTAACTTGGGCAAAGTAGCCATTGATGTAAGCAGGGCCAACCCCGGCAGGGTGTATGCCAATATTGAAAGCGAAGATGGCCTCGGTGGCGTTTACCGCAGCGATGATGGTGGAGACTCATGGTCGCAAACAAGCAAAGCAAGGGTAACCGTTGCCCGTGCCTGGTACTACATCGAAATATTTGCCGATCCGCAAGATCAAAACACCGTGTATGTACTCAATGCACCGGCACTCAAATCTATTGACGGTGGTAAAACTTTTACCAACCTGCCCACGCCACACGGCGACAACCACTGGCTGTGGATAGACCCAGCCAACAATAAACGGATGATTAATGCTAACGACGGGGGCGCCAATATTTCTTTCAATGGTGGTGCCAGCTGGAGCAGCCAGCAAAACCAACCCACCGCACAGTTTTACCGGGTCATTGCCGATAAGCAATTTCCCTACAACCTCTATGCCGGCCAGCAAGATAATACAGCTGTAATTGTACCCAGCAAAAGCCCCTTTGGTGGCATAGACTGGCAACAATGGACTTTTGGCCCTGGCGGTGAAAGTGCTTTCCTTGCCTTTGACCCCAACAACCCCACGAAAGTTTTTGGTGGCAGCTATCAGGGAAATATTGAAGTGCTCGACCGCAAACTTAGCAGCACTAAAGACGTGATGGCCAGCCCCACCATTGGATTAGGCGTGATACCCAAAAACCAAGTCTACCGTTTCAACTGGAATGCTCCCATTGTGGCCGATCCGTTTAATCCGGCCATTATTTACCATGCTGGCAACAAAGTGCTCAAAACCACTGATGCCGGCCAGAGCTGGACAGAAATAAGCGGCGACCTCACCCGCAATGACACTGCCAAGCAGGGCAATGGCGGGGCTCCATTTACCAATGAAGGGGCAGGCGGCGAAGTGTACAATACCCTGGCTTACATTGCCTGCTCTCCTATTACACAGGGTGAAATATGGACCGGCTCCGACGATGGCCTGGTACACCTCACCCGCGACGGCGGTAACACCTGGAGCAATGTAACGCCAGCAGGTCTTGGCGAAACACTCGTCAACAGCATCGAGGTATCTTACCACACACCGGGCAAGGCCATCATTGCTACCACCGGTTACAAAATGAATGACTTCTCTCCCGCAGTCTTCATCACATACGACTACGGCAAAACATGGAGCAAACAAACCAACGGATTTGAGGCCAAAGATTTTTGCAGGGTAGTAAGAGAAGACCGGGTAAAAAAAGGCCTGCTGTATGCCGGCACCGAAAGGGGCCTCTACATCAGCACGAATGACGGACTGGCTTGGCAGCGTTTTCAACTCAATCTGCCGGTGGTGGCCATCAATGACCTCACCATTGCCGACAACGACTTGGTGGCTGCCACCAGCGGCCGTGCCTTTTGGATTTTAGATGACCTCTCACCCTTGCAGCAACTGCAAGATCGAGTGCCGGCTACCGCAACATTATTTATGTCGAAACCGACCGTGAAAACCGGCTGGGGCGGCGGCAGTCCGCAAGTAGGTGCCAATCCTGCAGAGGGCGCTGCATTGTATTATTTTTTACCAGCAAAAACAGATAGCATCGGGCTAATTATACGCAATGCAAAAGGCGACACCATACGCCAATACAACAGCTGGAAAAATGAAACTGAAGTGAGTGGCTACCCTGGCGGCCCCGCTCCTGAGCCATTGCTGCCAACAGAAGAAGGGCTGCACAAATTCAATTGGGATTTGCGGCACGAAAGTTTGCCCGGCATTAAGGGTCAATTCCTGAATGCAGATTATCGTGGCGCCAGTGTACCGCCCGGAACGTATAGCGTAACCTTGAAAGCAGGCACTACAAGCAGCGATGCTACGCTACAGGTATTGCAAGACCCAAGAGTACAAGTATCTGCCAATGCCTACGAAGAGCAGTATGCTTTTTGCCAACAGATTGATGCTGCAGTAACCAACATGCATCAATCTGTAGTACGTATGCGTTCGGTAAAACAACAAGTAGAACAACTAAACACCCAACTAAAAGGTATTGCTGAAACTGATACGTTGGTAAAAACTGGCAAAACATTGATTGCAAAAATCAATGCATGGGAAAAACAAATCATTACTACCCAACAGGAAACATTTCAGGATGTAATTAATTATTACAACCGGCTGAGTGCAGAGCTACTCGACTTGCGTGGCCGGGTAGACAATGCACAACAACCCATCATTCCTGCTGGCCACAAAAAGCAATGGCAAACCTTGCTTTCAGCATGGACAAAGTATGAAACCGAATTACTACAAATCATCAATCGAGACTTACCTGCCTTTAATGATTTGTACAAAGCCAAAGCATTACCAGCGATTCTTTTACCCCAATAAGAGATGAATAAAAAAAGCCGGATTACTCCGGCTTTTTTTATTGAACCACAACTTGCTCTTCGTTGAGCAACGGTAGCTGCGAAAAACGCAACAAGAGTTGAGCCACTGTAAGCACATCCCGCTGGCAATACGAGACAATTTTGTCCAATGCTTTTTCTTTCCAGTAAGCATTGCCCACCATGCTACCATCGAGGTCTTGCTTGGGCGAAGCAATGCCCAAACAGGCTGCCAATAATTTAAGCGAGGTAAAATGCTTGTAATCGCCAAACTTCCACAGTTGCAGCGTATCCAATAGCGGCACATCCCAGGGCTTCACCGCCTGAAAATCGAGCCACTGCGGCAAGGGTTGACTTTGCACCAGCAAACGGCGACAGATATACGGAATATCAAACTCACGAATGTTGTGCCCGGCAAACCACATCCTCATTTTGCGGGCTTGCATCAGCTGAGATACCGACTGTACAAACGATGTAAGCACTACTGCTTCATCATCGCCATAAAATGATTTTAAACGAAGCTCAAATTTTCCCGCCGCATCTTTTCTTAAATAGCCTACGCTAATACAAATGATTTTTCCGAACTCAGCCATAATAGCTGCCTTCTCCTGATACAAAGATTCAGGCGTTGAGTCTTCCGTTTGGAACCAGCTGGTCTTTTCTTCAAACAACGACTGCCACTCTGCGGGCAGTAGCCGAAAGTCCGGTTGCTGAGAAACGGTTTCAATATCAATGAAAATACATTGTTCTGGTTGGGGCATTTGCATGGTAGTAAGATAGTGTATTTGTGTTAATCAACATATGCGGATAACTGTGCCCTGTTTGGGGTTGGTACAGCCAATATCTTCCGATACAAATCCAAGCAGTTGCCATCAGCCCCACAACTGAAGTTTCGGTCGCCCTTAAGCATAGCACTCTATAGTGCCATGGCAGCTTTTCTTACCTACACCATGATCTTTGGTTTTCGTAAAACATTTACGGTAGCCACTTTTGATGGCCTTCAATATTGGGGGGTAGGGTACAAAACATTAATTGTAGTGGCTCAGGTGCTTGGTTACTTGTTGGCCAAGTTTTATGGCATTCGTTTTATCGCAGAAATGAAACGCCAACAGCGTTGGAAAATCATTTTGATGCTCACGGGTATTGCCTGGGTTTCTTGGTTGCTATTTGCCCTGTTTCCGGCACCCTACAACATTGTGTTTGCTGCCATCAATGGATTTCCGTTAGGCATGCTATGGGGTGTTGTTTTTTCTTACATAGAAGGCCGAAGAAGTACAGACTTTTTAGGGGCGGCTTTAGCGGTGAGTTTTATTTTCTCCAGTGGCTTTGTAAAATCCATTGGCGGCTGGCTCATGCAGCATTGGGGCGTGGCAGAATTGTGGGTGCCTTTTGTAGCAGGTTTGGCATTCGCTATTCCCCTTTTGCTGTTTGTATGGATGATGGAGCAAATTCCTGCTCCTACTGCGCAGGACGAAGCAGAAAGAATGCACCGCAAACCACTTACCCTATTAGAACGACGCCAAATATTGAAAGAGTTTTGGCCGGGCCTCATTCTGGCTATTCTGGTGTACGTATTTGCTACCATCTTCCGCGATATCCGCGACAATTTTAGCGCCGATATGTGGAAGGAACTGGGATTTGGTGAAAGACCGGCCATCTTCACCCAAACAGAACTACCCATCACCCTCGGTATACTGATGATGGTAGGCAGCCTCACCCTTGTACGTAACAGCAGCAAAGCGTTTATGATAGCCCACGTACTGATAGCCGCCGGATTTATTATCACCGGCGCCAGTAGTTTGTTATTTATGGCCGGGCAGGTGGAAGCATTTACCTGGATGGTGGGCACAGGAATGGGTCTGTACATGGTATATATTCCCTTCAACTCTATTTATTTCGAGCGGATGATTGCTTCCTTTAAAATAAGCGGCAATGTGGGCTTTCTGATTTATTTGGCCGATTCGGCTGGCTATGTGGGCAGTGTAGCGGTTTTGGTTTCGAAAGAATTGCTACAGTTGAAAACAGCCTGGGTACCTTTTTTCAGCCAAAGCACTCAGTGGCTGTCATTAGCAGGTTTGGTACTCACTATTTTGGCCGCCATGTACTTTTTTAAAAAAGGTAGAAAAAAGGCACTGATGGATGGACTATCCGGAAAAGAAAATCGCCTCCACGAGGGAGGCGACTTACAAGGAGTTTAGGGGTTTGCTTCAGAATCTGGTGTAAAGAAACACCATTGACAGGTCATAAAAAAGTGTACAAACCCCGCAATTATTTAGCATTAAAATGCCAATTTGATTAGCAAAAAATGTAATTAACTGTAAATCAGTCATTTATACGAATTTGACAAATGTCAAATTCGTGCTGAAAAGAATATTTTTTTGACATTTGTCAAATACTTTTTTCAGAATTATCCGTAGATTGACGCAAAATGGAGCCTCGCAGTCTGCTGAGGGTCTCTAAAGTCATTCCTAAGTGTGAAGCAATGAACTTGAGCGAAACCCGGTTGACGAGTTCTGGCTGGTGTTCTTGAAAGTAGGTGTAGCGGCTGCTTGCCTTTGCCAGTCGAACTAAATATGCCCGTTCTTCTGCCTGCCGGTACAATTGTTGCAAAACCTTTCTTGCGGCGATGTTCAGTTCAGGGAATTTTTGATAGGCCACTTCTAAATCATCAAAATGTATGCCAATCAGCTCTGAGTCTTCCAAAGCCTGTATATTCTCTACGGAAGGAGATTGGTCGAAAAAGCTACTGATAGATGCTACCAGATCATTTTCTGCTGTAATCCAAGTGGTTGCTTCGTTTTTACCATCTACAATATATCCTCTAAAAAGGCCTTTGCTCACCAAAAATAAATATGGGCAAACCTGACCGCTGCGCAGCAAAAACTTGTTTTTGGGAATGCTGCATTGAAATGCTTTGCTATCGATAAAACGTGCAGCTTTTTCGCTGATAGGATGAAAAAAACGCAAAAAGGCCGATGGAAGGATGACTCCTGCCGGCACAGCAATTCTCGTTTTTTCTACAAAGTATAAGCCTTCAATGGAAGGATTCATAATCCGAATTTTGATGATTCGGGCATAGGGCTATTGCGAATTTAACGTAAAAAAGCCACTACAATTGTAGTGGCTTTTGAATATTACGTTCCTAAGTAATTAATCTTCAACCTTCAACTTGCCCTTTTGCTTGGCTATTACCTCTTCGGCAATGTTGTTTGGCGCAGGAGCATAGTGGCTGAATTCCATGGTACTCGTAGCACGGCCAGAGCTCAGTGAACGCAGTTGGGTTACATAACCAAACATTTCGCTCAATGGTACTTTAGCTTTGATTACCTGAGCATTGTTGCGGCTGTCCATGCCTTCCAGCATACCACGACGACGGTTCAGGTCACCAGTTACGTCACCCATGTATTGGTCAGGAGTGATTACTTCTACCTTCATGATTGGCTCCAGCAATACGGGCTTGGCTTTGCGGCCAGCTTCGCGGAAACCAGAACGGGCACACAATTCGAAGCTCATACCATCAGAGTCAACTGCGTGGAAACTACCGTCAAATACACGAACTTTCATGTTTACAACAGGGTAAGCAGCAAGAACACCAGTACCCATGCTGTTTTCAAAACCTTTCTGGATAGGTCCTACAAATTCTTTCGGAATGCTACCACCAAACAGGTCGTTTACAAACTGGAAGTGCTTGTCAGGGTTCTCTTTTTGCCATTCTTCGTCCACAGGTCCGATTTCGAACTGGATGTCGGCAAACTTACCACGACCACCAGACTGCTTCTTCAATACCTCACGGTGCTGTACAGTATGTGTGAAGGCTTCTTTATAGGCCACCATGGGAGCACCCTGGTTTACTTCTACCTTGAATTCCCGACGCATACGGTCAACGATAATTTCCAGGTGGAGTTCGCCCATACCACGCAGGATGGTTTGGCCGGTTTCTTCGTCGGTATTTACACGCAGTGTAGGATCTTCTTCTACCAGCTTGGCAATGGCCATACCCATTTTGTCGACGTCGGCTTGAGTTTTAGGCTCAACGGCGATGGCGATTACAGGCTCAGGGATGAACATGTTTTCCAATACCACAGGGAATTTCTCGTCGCACAGGGTATCACCGGTTTTGATTTCTTTAAAACCAACAGCAGCACCAATGTCACCAGCTTCGATGAAATCAATCGGATTTTGCTTGTTGGCAAACATCTTCATGATACGGCTGATACGTTCGTTTTTACCGCTGCGCATGTTGCGTACGTAGCTGCCAGCATCGAGCCTACCGCTGTAACAACGGAAAAACGCCAGACGACCTACGAAAGGATCGGTCATGATTTTGAAAGCCAGCGCTGCGAAAGGTTCTTTTACATCTGGCTTGCGCAGTACTTCTTCGCCAGTATCGGGGTTGGTACCTACTGTATCAGGAATGTCAACAGGAGAAGGCAGGTAGCGGCAAACAGCATCGAGGGCAGTTTGTACACCTTTGTTCTTAAATGAAGAGCCACACATCATCGGAACGATGCTCAGATCGATGGTAGCCTTGCGGATAGCTTCATGAATTTCATCTTCGCTGATGCTATCTGGATTATCGAAGAATTTTTCCATCAGCTGGTCGTCGTATTCTGCCACTGCTTCTACCAACTGGGCACGCCACATTTGAGCTTCTTCCACCATATCAGCAGGAATGTCTATTTCATCGAAGGTCATGCCTTCTGTTTCCATGTGCCAAATGATGCCCTTCATTTTAATGAGGTCAACCACACCCTGGAAATTGTCTTCGGCGCCAATAGGGAGCTGCAAAGGCACGGCCTTTGAACCCAGCATTTCACGTACCTGCTTCACTACATTGAGGAAGTCGGCACCGGAGCGGTCCATTTTATTTACAAAACCAATACGGGGTACACCGTAACGGTTGGCCTGACGCCAAACGGTTTCAGACTGAGGTTCTACACCATCTACAGCAGAGAAGAGGGCAATCAAACCATCGAGTACACGCATGGAGCGTTCTACTTCCACGGTAAAATCCACGTGTCCGGGAGTATCAATGATGTTGAAAGAGTACTCCTTGGTGTTGGCGTCTGCTTTACCTTTTACAGTAGGAAAGTTCCACTTACAGCTTACCGCTGCAGAAGTGATGGTGATACCACGTTCCTTTTCCTGTTCCATCCAGTCGGTGGTGGCAGCACCTTCGTGCACCTCACCTATGCGGTGGATCATACCTGTGTAGCGCAGAATACGCTCAGTAGTGGTGGTTTTGCCGGCGTCGATGTGAGCGGCAATACCAAAGTTGCGTCTGAATTTGAGATCGGCCATAGTGGTCGTTTTATTGAATATGCGGGTTTTACCCTAAAAAATTTCGAGGCGCAAAAGTACAGGTAATGCGTGGAATAATTCAGCAAGGCAGTAAAGAAATTGTAAATGTGGATGCATAGTGGATAGCACCGGGGCAATAACATGCACAAAAAAAGCCACCCGCTTGGGGTGGCTTTCAATATGGTGAAGGCAAGATTACGCTTTGGCCATGTGCTGTGCAGGAGATGCCAGTAAGGCTTTGATGCCAAAGAATACACCACTAAACAATATAGTTCCAATGAGGCTGGTACGTAAAAATGGAAGGCCGTCAATGTAGGTTTGCAGCAAACCAGCTGCGGTTTTGCTACGCATAAGGCCCCCGGTTGCAGCCCATACCTGAAAATTGGAGAGCAGGAAAAATACCACAGGAGCGGCCACGGCACCCGCCAGAATTTGTGCCGGCTTGCGTTCGCTAATGAAAAAACCAATAACCGTAGTTGATAGAATAAGCACGTAGTTGATAAGCTGGCCTTTATAAAAACCAGCGTAAAAAGCAGGGTCGAAAGAACTCAATATTTGCATAAGCACATCACTCACAAGCATGGAAGCCAGTGGAAGTAAGAAAGCCACTTTGCGGTTTTTGATAACACTGCCTGCAAATACTGCCAGTGCCAGCTGAGGAGCACCCAGCCATTCCGGCCGCATTTCGTAAGGTATAATACGGTAGATGGTGCAAATAGCAATCAGCAGGGCAAAAACCAGGGCAACGGATCTGTTCATTTGATTAAATTTCCATTTAGAAGACGACAAAAATAGGCCAATTTGAATGCCAACCCCATCTGTACCATCAATAGTTTTTGCTGATTGTGGAAAAACCTGCCAACCATAGCAACCAATACACCGGCCAAAGGGGCGAAACTTACGCCTGCAACTACCTGAATGAAAAGGGGTATACTGTTTTGCACCGAAACTGGCGGTATAAAAAAACGGAAACGGATATTATAGCCAGCTACGAAAATGTATTGCATTTCATTGAGGTAAAAACCTTGAATGCTGCTGTATCAGCCCTGCCCGAACTAAAGGTAAACAAGGCTAAGCTGCAACAAATGAAACTAGGAGCAGCCGGATTTTTGGCAGAAAATCCGGAGTGGAATTTTATCCAATTTGACATTCTGGCCATCCGGTTTAATGGTGAAAAAATGGCCGATCTGCTTTTTATTGAAGATGTGTTTTAAATGTGGTGATATTTTTCGCCCCTGATGATGGTGCAGGCACGGTACACCTGCTCTGCCAACATAAGCCGCACCAACTGATGCGGAAAAACCAGTTTGGACAATTGCCAAACAAGGTCGGCCCTTTTGCGCACCGCATCATTTACCCCAAAGGCCCCGCCAATGACGAAGTGGATTTTTTTAGCCCCATTGATAGCCCGCTGCTCTATCACCGAAGCCAATTCCGGAGAGCTCAGCATTTTGCCCCGCTCATCCAGCAGCACCACATAATCTACCGGGTCGAGTGATTTTAAAAGCAGCTCACTTTCTGCATCTTTTTGGTCGGCCACGGGCATACTGGCTGCATTTTTGGGTGGCGGTACCAGCTTCCATTCACAACCATAATAATGCGATACCCGCTGAGTGAAATCGTCAATTGCCTTTACCAGGCTGGCATCGTGCCGGGCACCCACCGACCAAAAAAGTATTTTCATATTGCAAAGATGCAGGCATCGTGCCCAAGAGCCTTGTTTTGCTTTGCCTGATTTAACAGCATTGTGACTTCCAAACTGCTACATTCGCAGCAAATCAGTTTTGTTTGTTTTCTATGAAAAATGTTTCCACCATTTTGAGTATCCTGTCACTCGCAGGGGTTGCAGGCCTTTTTGTAATGCAATTTGCAGGCGGTTCTTCCACTAGCAAATCAGCCAATGCCGCAGCCAAAACCGACAGCCATACTCATGGCCAAGTTGGCTATTTTGAAATGGACTCCATTGAGCAGCATTATGCATTTGTAAAAAACGTTCGTGACCAACTGAAAAAGGATGAAGACAACATCACGGCAGAGTTGGGTGGAATGAAAAAGAACTACATGGGTCGCATACAGCAATTGCAGGCAAAAGCGCCAACCATGAGCCAGCAAGAAGGCGAGGCTGCCCAGGCAGAAATAAACCAAATGCAAATGACCCTGCAACAGCGGGAAGCCAAGCTCACACAAGACCTGCAAGAAAAGCAGTTTAAGATGATGAAAGAAATCAACGATAAAATTGCTGATTTCCTGAAAACATTTAATGCCAACAAAAAGTATGCTTACATCATCTCACGGTCGCCGGGCGACTTTGTGTATTTTGCAGATAGCACTTACAACATTACAGATGAAGTAATAAAAGGACTAAACGCAGCTTACAAACAGTAATAGCTGCAATATTTCAATAAAAAAAGAGTACAGTTTTGTACTCTTTTTTTATTGCCGGTTACTTATCATCAGCTGGTTTTTTCAGGAAGATTAACGCCTCTTCTTTATTGGATGAAAAAAGCTTATCGAACTCTTTGCGATAGCTGAGACTCACCCCCGCCCTGTTGCGCCGGCCGGCAAAATCCAGTGCGTCTTTTTTAAATAAAATAGCCCGTAACCTGCGGTTATTGGTGAGTATAAATTCAACACTTACATCGGGTAAAAACTGAAAGCCGGTGGATGTGGTATTGCGAACGTTCAAATCAAAATCGCTACCTAAATTGACCACTACCCTGTTGTTGAAATAACTTTTATTGAGCATGAAGTTAAAGTTCACCCGATCGTAGCCGGTGGGTGTGTTTACCGAACCGCCTACCAATGAATTTGAGTTATACACTTCGGTACTAAAGTCAATATTCAAACTTCTGTCGCCCGTTATTTCCTGAATAATGCTGGTGAGAATTTTACCCATCTGATTACTCAATAAGTCGCTGATAGTATTGACTGCTAAATCTGTACCGGGGTTGCGGGCTCCCACCCCTTCTTTGTAGGGGGCAAAAGATTTAAATACTATCAGGTAGGTTACCTGCCGCAGCATTTCACTTTTATCGCTTTCTATTTGCCGCAGCATTTGCTGTGCACTCAGGTTATTTTGCATGGCAGAGCCTTGCGGAAACTCAATACCGAAAGCAATATCAGGTTTGCTAAGCAACCCTGTAAGCCGGGCTTTTACATACACATCACCTTTATAATTCTGAGCCGATTGGTCCAGCACCGTTTGCCCCTGTTCGCTGGCCATTAAATCTCGCAGGCTCACACCTACGGCACGGTAGCGGGCCCCAATATTCAGGTTGGCGTCGTAAGGATTACCATTCCATTCTATATAGCTGTTTTCGCCTCCATCAAGTGTAAATGGTTTTTTAAATAAGGTTTGAAAACTGAAGTTATAACTGCCAGATTCAATCTGATAACGTCCACGCATTTCAGTTTCTTCAGTAGTGCCGGTTTTTATTTTCAAATTACCTGTTCCATTTGCCTTGATAATGTCACCGGTTGTTTCATCCATAATCACATCTATCTGGCATAGTGGAGTGGCTGTTAAATCAAGCTCGATGTGAATATTGGTTTCTGTGCTGTCGGCTTCATTTTCCAACTCCCGGCCGTATTGTTTGAACACAATAAAATCGGCTGTGCCACTTTCCTTACTGAGCTTGTTGGCAATAATGATGTGTGAAGTATCGGTAGTGGCACCGGTAATCCGCATTCTCAAATTATTGAGTGGTCCGGTCAGATCGAAGCTGGCCTTTCCCACTGCTTGTCCGTAAAATAAATCGTTGTCTTTACTTCCTGTATTCAGCAACTGTAAGCCGTTTGACCGCATCCGCATATTAAAAGAAAGACTGTCGAAAAAACGGTGATACATCAATCCTTCCATGGTACCGTTTCTTCCTTTTTCATCTTTCAACTGCACTGTTCCAAAGTCGATATAATTATCGCCAAATAGCAGCCGTGTGGGTGCCAGCCAGTATGTGCATTGTGTGTATTCTACTTTTAGCCGGCCATCGTTCAGTAGCACGTCTCCCAGCAATGAAGGCGCATTCATTTTTCCTTTCAATGCCAGCTTGCCGGTGGCATATCCATCCACATCATCCAATATACCGTCAAGGTATTTACGCAGTACGTTTACACGTTCTCTGCGCAAGTCTACTTCAAGGTCTATTTGTTCATTGGCCGATTCGTTCAGGTTCAAAGAAAGCAGTCCACTGAAATCGTACCCGTCGTTTCTGGAATCAATCTTACTTTTCAATATTCTGGTTGCATGGTCGTATTGTGCTGTGCCTGTAATTACACCAACCGAATCGTTGTTGAAGAAAAAGTTTTTTGCGGAAAATTCTGTCGTAACATAAGGTTTACCCATCAAATCCTGAATAACGGTTCGGGCACTCAACAACCCTTCAAGTCTTGGTTCAGTTACTACAAATGGCAATACATCGCCCATAATAAAGTCATCAATATCTACATACACATCATTCCAATAGCCATCGTCGGATGGCTTGGTGTACATTTTAATGCGTTGGTTATCGTTTTCCAACTGTAGCCCGTTGGATATGAGGTAGCCCTTCCGCATTTCAATACTGCCATTGCTTTTAACCGTCCATTTTTTGTTGTTCAGGATAAAAGAAGACTCTTCGAACCGTGCCTCAAAACCATCTGGCTTGCTAAAGAAAAATCCATTGAGAGAGGCGTTGCCCAGCGGCCCGTTGGTACGGGTCGTCAGCTGCACTTTGGTCGTATCGTTTACAGTATTAATGAGCATTTGAGCATTCGGAAAACCAATACTGTCATTCACCAGCAATTCATCAATAGTACCTGTCAGCATCAATGCATGATTGCTACCGTTTGCCCTGATGGCCGTGTTGGTAAGCTTCACGCCTCCATACTCGAGGTAAGGCATATCCAAATTCACCAGCAGCTCATTTTGGCGGGTATCAAGGCTGCCGAGCAACGAAGTGTAATTGAGGCCTTTCAATTTGGGATCAATGAAATCGAGAAAAGGTTCTACGTTTCTTGTTTCTATTGAAAAAGTGAGCAACTGATTGCGGGGCAGTTTTGCCGGTTTGTCTATTACAGAAGGATAATAGTTGTGCAAAAACGCCTGAAATCCATTGGGCAAATCGCTGATGTCAAAATCACCACTGATGTTGATATCGGCTTCGTTTGTTTGTACAATCAGCGTCTCAATATTATTGGCATCAATAGAAGATTGGAGGTACAAAGAGTCGATATTCAACAGCTGCCGCTTGTTATACACTTCCGCATCATAAATGCGGGCATACCCCCTGAAATCATCAATATTGGTACCTGTAAAATCAACATCAAACAAACCAGAAACCACCACCGAATCTTTGGTAAGTTGTAGTGCATGCAGGTTGGCATACGCTACAGCACCACGGGCATTATAGCTTTGTTTTTTCTTTCTGAAATCTAAGACCGTGGTAAAATTGGCCATCAGGTTTGGATCGGTACTGGAGAGGTTGGCAGACAGCGATTCATTTACGAAAACGGCATCAGCCAAAATATCGTGATAGGTGTATCCGCCATACTCAATGGCCGATACATCTCCTTTCATTTTAATGGGAGTTGCAGCAGAAAAACCATTGCTGGAAATTTTTCCATTAAACTTCATCATCCCCATAGAAGGTACACCAAGCAACCTGGCACCGTTCAATTGTGCATTGCGGATAGTACCATCAAATCCTTTGGCCGGGCCATTCATATTCACCGCCACGGTTGCATCCATTCCACCGGCTGCTGTTTGTAAATGCCCATCAGTCGTAAAGTTGTTGATGGTGCCATCAAAACGCCCTTTGTATTGCAGCAATCCGGCGTTGTATAAAGGCGTAGACCGTAAGTCTTTTAATGCCGGTGCCCAAGGCTCAATGTCTTTCAAATCGAATTGGGAGCCGCCCGTTTCGGCTTGTATCACAGTTTTGTCTATATCAATCAGGCCCTTCATTTTGTAGGTACCTGTAAACCGGCTGTTGCCCGTACGCAAGTCGGCATTTTGCACCACAAAATTGCTAATTGTTCCAGTGGCATTTCCGCTCAGTGTGCCTATCTGGCCAATGCCACGAAGCTCGGTGGCAAAAAATCCAAGATCATCTGTGTGTACAGTGCTGTTGCGTAGCATGGCCGTTACCTGCACACTGTCTACAAAATCTTCCATGGCGTCGAGGCTGGTGTAGCGCATGGCGTAGTATGAACCCAGCCGGCTGTTGTTCAGCTGCAAATCCATGTTGGCAAATTCCATGAGCTGCGGATGCAAACGGAGATTGGTTTCAAACCGTTTTACTTCCAGTCCGCTTCTTTCTTTGGCTGTAAGCTGCACTTTTGCCGTAAGTGTATCTGCGTTGAGCCGTACGTTTTTTAACCGTCCATCTATGGGCGTTACAATAATGTCTCTTTCGTCAAACAGGCCGGCAGTATACACTGGCCCATGCCGGTTAAAAATTTCAACCACCCCCTGCTTCACGTTTACTTCCCCAATAGTTAGCCGCATGCCATCGGGGTTCCACGATTCGGGGTAAGTACGCAAAGCATCCAGCGAATCTATCCGCCGCCAGTATTTGGCAGAGTCGGCCGAAGACCACAGACCCTGGCGTTTAAATTCCCGGTACTCAGGTTTTACTACATCAAGATTGGCTATCTCAAAATCAAGATTGTTTATATCAAACTTGTTGGCTTTTAGGTACAATTTTTCTACCCCGCCAATCAGGGTTTTACCACGCCATTTATCCAGTTGTTCAAACCGCAGGTTGCTGATAGAAACAATATCGAGCTGCAGTACCAAGGGTGCAGGACTGTCTTTTGCCGGGGTTGCAGCGGTACTGTCTGTACTGCCATTGCCGCCAAAAGCTTTTTTCAAAAAAGCGTGGTTCCAGGTGCTGTCTGTTCGCTGCAGCCGGATGAGCACATCCTCCAGTCTCAGGTAGTGAAGGCTGATGCTGTCTTTCCAAATCAGCCAATCGGTGGTATTTACCTGCGCCAACCCTATTGATAGCAAAGTGTCGTTTTGCTGGTCGGCTATGTACACGCCTTTCAAACTTACCCTGTTGAGCCAGCCGATGTATGCACTTTCCACTTTTACAGTAGTGCCCAGTTGTGCACTCAGGCGTTTGGCGGCCGTATGTGCCAGCCAGTTTTGAAAAGCAGGCGTTTGCAACAATAGCCACAGCAATGCCATAATTGCAAGTATGGTAATGACAATGTTTTTGAATATGCGAAGTGCTTTTGCCAAAAGGGTTCTGCTGTTTTTCGAATGTTTGTTTGCTACTGTAAAAATAGTGCCCCCACCACTGCCGACCACGTTCTGGTACAGTAAATCAATAAATTAGCGCATGAATCAGCCTGTTTACAACCGCTTTCGATACAACTAAACACTTTTTATTATTTACTGCTTGCTCTTGAGCGTTCTTCTGTTGCATTCAGCCCATGCACAAATGGCTGCACCGTTGTTGTTTTTTCAACAATGGCAAAGCAGGCTACAAAGACGCTACGGGTAAAACAATTATTGCACCGCAATTTGGCCTGGCCGGAAGGTTTAGCGAAGGATTGACAAATGGGAAAACATCAATCCGGGGGAGCCAATGGCTGTTTCGCATACAATGCTGATAATACAGGGGCACAAAAAACCCCGGTTGGTGAAACCGGGGTTGAAATGCGTTTTCATTTACGGGGAGCCAAATAACGGGACCGATATATGGAGAACCTAAATGATGCAAAGCTTAGTACCTGCCACGACCGCCGC
>JADLHL010000250.1 GCA_020848815.1 Chitinophagaceae bacterium
GGTGAAGCTGCTTACAGTGATTTTCATTTGAGCAACGGCAGTAAAATATTGGTGAGTAAAAACCTGAAGCACTTTGAAGAGCAGTTAGCTCCCTTGCCTATGTTTTACAGATGTCATAAATCTTACATCGTGAATCTGCATCATGTGGAACGCTATGTGAAAGCCGATGGCGGTCATTTATTGTTGACAGGCAATCTTCGGGCAATGGTATCTATTGAAAAAGTAAATGAAACATTGGAGTTAATGGGCAGGTTAGGAGAGTAGGTCCTTTGTATTTTAAGCCTTTTGGTGAGTGTAAAGCCGCAGTTACTCCGAATGCAGTGTAAAATCAAATTCGGAGAGAAATTGTACGTACGATTACAGGTATTAAAAAATGAGGGTCAGTTAGAAATTTACTGAACCGCTTACATATTGCCTGTCAATCATGAAAGAGTCAATCACCATCCAACAAAATAATCTTCTAAACTAGCTTCGCCAGACAAACCAATTCTTGACCTTAACCGTTGTTTCGATTTTCGGACACTATCGGTGGAGATGCCCAGCATGGCTGCCATTTCTGTATTGGATAAGCGTAGCTTGCACAATGCCGCCATCCGTTGTTCTGCCAGCGTCATGTCTGAATATTGTTCGCTTATTTTTCTGAAGAATCCAGGATAAGCTTTTTCGTACAGCGTTTTAAATTTATTCCAGTCGTCCTCTGTAAGAATAGTAAGCTGCCCTAAAGTGTGAAGCGTTGCATGATGTTCGTCAGTCAGCTGTCGGTTATTCATTTGAGTTTCCAACGAAGCAATAAGCTTATTTTTTTCAATGATATTTTCTGTAAACAAATGCAACTGATTAATGGCGGCTTTTACTTCCTGTTCAAGTAATGTTTTATCTCTTTCTGCGTTTTGCTTGTGAAGTTTTTCTGCCAGCAACTGTCGGTTGACTATTAGCAGTGCAATGAGAGCTACTACAATTATGGCAACGATAATGATGTTGCGCCAAAAAATCTCTCTCTCTTTTTGGCGTTTCAGCTTTTGAATGTTGAACTGGCTTATCTCGTCGTTTATCTTAGCTTTCGAAATCTTCAAACTGCTGGTAGCTATTTCTTTCTCCAGCGAATCGTTGAGTGCTATGTACAAGTCGTTGTAAAAAAAAGCACTATCGAAATTTTTGGAGCTCTTGAAGATGAGTGCAAGCGTGTAGTATGTATCTCGCAAATAAGACCTGTTAGGCCACATAGTTAAAAGTTCTTTGGCACTTCTGGCTTCAGCCAAAGCAGCGGCTGTATTTCCCTTGGCCAGGTTGGCTTTTGCGGCCCATTCTGCGGCACTCGCTGCATTGTCGTACATGCCGGCTGCCTTGCTTTCGTAGTAGTCTTTTTTAAACAGTGTATATGCAGAATCAAACTTTTTTTGATGGTAAAGTACCCTGCCAATATTGCCCAGTACTTTAGCTTCCCATACGGAATCTTTTATTTGATGAGCTATTTGTAAAGCCCTTTCAAAATGTATAATGGCGGAGTCGATATTTTTTCGGGTAAAATAATTCAGTGCCATTGAATTTCGTGCCCGCACATGATATAGCTGCAGTCTTTTTTCATTGTATTCCGGGTCTTTTATTTTGGCCCATGCTACAATAGCTTTTTGGGCATTGATATAGCTTTCATCGTACTCTTTTATTTCGTAGAGCAATTCCGACAGCCAGGTATACACAGTTGGTTCTACATCATACTTGGCTCTTTCAAAAAGGTCTACTCCATTTTTGGAGTACATCACTGCCAAACTGATTTCTCCCAGTTGGCGCATGATGGCCGCCGAATAAAAACTTGCCCATCCAATAGTCCGGTCGTCTTCGGTATGGTAAGAGGCTTCTATGGCACCTAAATGCAATTGCATGATTTGTGCTTTCAGTGGCTCCAGCTGTTTTGCCCGGCTGTCTTTAAACTTATCGATACCGGCAAACTTGTCGTACAGGTATTTGGCCTTTACCATATTGAAATGCGCCGTAAAAAAATAGCCCTTTTCTTTACCAGCCGTTTCACAACTGTCTAAAAAACCAAAGGCACGGGCACTATCTGCTTTCTCTAATAGCAGGTTCAGGCTGCCCATACTATTCTCTTCTGTAAGGCCACCTTTTGCAAGTTCAATGGCCCATTTATCAGGTTCAAGACCCAACTTTTGCGCAAAGCCTGAGGAAGGTGTGAAAATGAGGGAGAGAAGTAGTAAGCCGGCAATGCCAACTGCTGAAATGGTTTTCATCTTACAAGCAAAATAAGGAAAGGTGTCCAAATGTCATTTGCCCAAATGCTGTATGTGTTGAGTGTTTGATTTTATCATCCCGTTTTACCTTTTTCTTTCTACATATAACCAAGCGGAATGCCGGTCTTCGAAAACCGATTTTGCTTTATGTTTTTTGGTAATAGAAGTAAGCCGAAACGCTGATAAACAAAGCATGTCACGCTTTTGTCCCGCTGCTGTCCTGTATTTGTCTACCCTGTTTAGTGTGTCGTCCAGTATGTATTAAATAGTATTGGTGTATCAACGCTATGCAATCAAAAACAACCACCCGAATCATTTTGCTACTGGCCCTGCTGGCCATTGTAGCTGTATGGTTTTTTTATGCATGGCGTATAGCGCAGCTCCGATAAGCCCGGCTAATGTACTACCCCAATATTTTACAATGCTCAACACACCCACACCCACACGCATGCAAAAACAGTTGGCAGCAGAGCTTGGGCAAGTTCAATCAGCTCGTATAGTAAGGGTAGAAGCCCGAAGCAATTATTCCAGAATTTATTTCAGTCATACCAGTATAGCGCTGGTATTGGCCATTACCCTGCAGCGGATAGAGGAGCAATTGCCTGCTGCCCATTTTTTGCGGATACATCGCAGCCATCTTATTAATAAATCGTTCATCAAACAGGTGATCGGTGGCGAAGCCAAAGTGGTGGAGTTGCAGACGGGTGAGAAGATAGCGGTGAGTAGGAGGAAAAGGGGCGTTGTGAAATGCACACTCAACAGTTAAAGCCAATTACTCGTAACAATAGGACAAACAAAAAACATCCCAATTATTTCTATCAATGTTTTTATAATGAAGGCGACATTCAAAATTTTTATTTTTTTAGGGTTGCAAATATTGTCAGTGAGCTCAATTATAGCCCAAGGGACAGGTTTGATCCGTTGCTATGCTGACCGAGATAACGACGGCTACGGCAACCCCAATGATTTTGTACTTACTGATGCACTAAATGGTTGTGGTTTTTTTAGCAATATTTATAAAGTTGCCAACGGATTGGATTGCGACGATACAAATAGTGACTTTAATCCCAACACAAAATGGTATTTCGACCCCGACGGCGACAAATTTGTTACTGGTGCTACGTTTATACAGCAATGCACCCGACCGAGCCCGCAGTACTTTACCCAGCGGGAAATGTATTTTGGAATTACTATTTTCTGCGAAATTATAATGACCCAATTTGATCTTACCCGCATGATTGATTGCGACCAGAATTCAAAACAGGTTACGGGTTCATTTAAGTTTTGGCTGCCCGACAACGACCAGGATGGGGCACCCTCCAGCAAAACCAATTATTATATTTCGTGTGACACCCCCAGAATTCTTTCTGGACCCGCCAGATGGGTGGAAGTAGGCGACCGGGTGATATGTGCACCCGCAACAATTGAACTGGACTGCAACGACAACGACCCATTGCAAAAGCCAGGACAAGGCTGGTATCTTGATGGTGATAACGACGGTTTTCCGCTCAACAACACCCCTGAATTTGTTCAGTGTTTAAAACCCGCAGGCCCTTATAAGTTGCTGTCTCAACTAACCAGTTTGAATGAAGATTGCAACGACCTTAATGCTGCCGTGTTCCCCGGCCTTTGGTACGAAGACAAAGATGGTGATGGGCTCATCACCGGCAATTTTGTATACGCTTGTACTAAACCTCCCGGTTATATTTTTCTGCCCGGCGGCGGTGGATTAATTGACTGCGATGATACCGATGTCCGGGCCACCATTGTACAAAGTTGGTATGCCGATTTGGATGGCGACCGACATGGCGGCAATCGCATCACGGCTTGTAAGCCACCTGTTGGATATTTCACCCAATTTGAATTGCTTTCTATCAATGATTGCAACGACAACGACAATAAAATTTATCCTAATGCGCCGGAGCTATGCGATGGCAAAGACAACAATTGTAATGGCATAATAGATGAACTGGCCTGTTGCCCCACTGGTCCGTTTATTTTTGTAAATGCCAATGCAACGGGAGCCAACAATGGCTCGAGTTGGGCCAATGCCTATACCAAGTTGCAAGATGCATTGGAGCTGGCACGCAGGTGCCCTTCCGTTACATCGGTATGGGTAGCCAAAGGTGTGTATTACCCCGATGAAGGCTATGGCATTACCGATAACAATCGTACTGCTTCTTTCACGGGCAGAAACAACCTGCTGGTAATCGGCGGTTTTGACGGAAATGAGTTTTTGTTGTCGCAACGGAAAATGGAAAACATTCCCGCCACCATTCTGAATGGCGATATTTTAAAGAATGGAGATTTTAGGGCTAGCTACAATGTAGTACGTTTAGATGGTCTGGACTCTACCTTCCGTTTGGATGGTTTCACCATCATCAATGGCAATGCTTCATCTCCCGCCGATCCGCTGGCCTACCAAAGATCGGGTGCCGGCATGGTTGTATTAAACGGAAACCCAACTATTAGCAATTGTTACTTTAGAGGAAATGCAGCTATCAGAGGTGCTGCAATTGCCAACCTGGGCGGAGCCGCCTTTTTTACCAATTGTGTTATTACCGGAAACAATCAGGCAAATACCACGGTAGGTGCGGTGTACAATAGCAATGCATCGCCCACTTTTTTGCATTGTACCATTGCCACGAATAATGTGGGTTCCGATATTTTTTACAATGATGTGAATGTTTCTGCCAAGGTGTACAACTGTATTATTCGTGGTGCTACGCCTGCCATATCGGGGCCGGGCAGTACACTTGCTATTACTTCTATTATACAAAGTGCAACAGTATGGCCTGGTATCGTAAATTCTAATGCCGATCCATTGTTTGTAAACGAAGCCGGCAGAAATTTCTCCCTCATGCCTTGTTCTCCGGCTATTGATATAGCCAATGCTTTCACCTTTAATCCGTTTACAGATATTGCAGGTGCACCCCGTGCTATAAATGGCCTGCCCGATATTGGTGCTTTTGAACGAATGTCTGTGCAAATACTTTATGTAAATGCAGCCGCTACCGGCAATGGCGATGGCAGCAGTTGGTTGAACGCTATGAGTAGTTTGCAACAGGCGCTGGCTTCCAACTGTGCCAAAGTGACTCAACTATGGGTGGCACGAGGTAC
>JADLHL010000251.1 GCA_020848815.1 Chitinophagaceae bacterium
CCAACACCATGGCGTTTGTAGCCAGCCCCGAGTTGGTAACTGCCCTCGCTATTGCCGGTGATCTCACCTTCAACCCCATTACCGATACCCTTACCAACGAAAAAGGTGAGCAGGTAAAACTCGACCCACCCAGTGGCGATGAGTTGCCTGTACGTGGTTTTGCAGTGGAAGATGCCGGTTATCAGGCACCTGCCGAAGATGGCAGCGGTGTAAACGTAATTGTAGAACCCACCAGCAAGCGTTTGCAATTGCTCGATCCATTTGCTGCTTGGGAAGGCACCGACCTGAAAGGACTGAAGCTCCTCATTAAAGCCAAAGGCAAGTGTACTACCGACCACATCAGCATGGCCGGCCCATGGCTGAAGTTCCGCGGTCACCTCGACAACATCAGCAACAACATGCTGATTGGTGCGGTCAACTTCTTCAATGAAAAAACAGACAACATTAAAAACCAACTGACCGGCGAATACGGCCCGGTACCTGCTACACAACGTGCTTACAAAGCCGCCGGCATCGGCAGCATTGTAGTGGGCGACGAAAACTATGGCGAAGGTTCTTCTCGTGAACACGCCGCTATGGAGCCTCGTCACCTCGGTGTACGTGCCGTGTTGGTAAAGAGCTTTGCCCGCATTCACGAAACCAACCTGAAAAAGCAGGGTATGCTGGCTCTCACTTTTGCCGAAAAAGCCGACTACGAGAAAATTCAGGAAGACGACAGCATTGACATTGTAGGCCTCACAGAATTTGCACCCGGCAAGCCATTGACATTGGTATTGAACCACGCCGATGGCAGCAAAGATGAAATCAGTGTAAACCACACCTACAACGACCAACAGATTGAGTGGTTTAAGGCAGGTGCAGCGCTGAATATCATCCGTAAGCAGTTTGGTGCATAAGCAAGATGGAAAGTCTGGAAGTCTGAAAGACCGAAAGACTCGAATTGTATCTTTAAAAATCCCGCTACCGTAATGGTGCGGGATTTTTTTATAATTCCAGGTCTGAAAAATGTATATAGGGTATTTTTGTGTTACTTTCATAATAAATAAGACAGCGCTACAAAAGCAAGCTCATTGTGCATGCCCACTGTGTCGCTCCCATCTGGTTACAAACGCATGCTAGTACCATACATGAACGCACCAATTTCCAGCTCAAACCTTCGATTGTTCAATCGGTTGAATTTCCTGCCCGTCATGCTGCTGCTGGGTTTTCTTCTCGGCACTCCTGCTAAAAGCCAGGCACAGCGTATGTTTTTTGCGGATGCCCAAGGCCGATTGGCAGAATATACCTGGCATGCAGACACCATGCGGTTGGTAGACAGCTTTTTCCTGAAGTACAATGGCACCGACATTGGGGTATTTAGCATTTGCCAACTAAAAGACACGATTTATTTTACCAGCAATAACCTCAATGGCGGCATCTACCGGTGGGCGAAAAACAGCACCAGTAAACAAGTGGAACTGCTGCCATCCTCTACGATTGGCCGCTATGCCAATTCCATGGCCATATCGCCTGAAGGCATCATTTACATGGCCGATCACAATCCATTTATCAATCAACAAAGGCCCTTTTGGAGTTACGATACCCGAAACATGAAACTGACCCGGCTGGGTGATTTACCATTTGCACCAACAGGTGATTTTATGTTTTACAAGGACAAGCTACTGATGGCATCATACTTCATGATAGCCGAAATTGATATTGCCAACCCGTCAGCCAGTAAAGAATTCATGCAAACAGGCAATGAATACTTGTTTTATGGATTGATCTCAATACCGAAAAACTGTGCTGAAAACAGGTACTATGGTCTACGGCCAAACAGCTTATCAAATGCGATTGAGTTGGATTTAGAGAATAAAATCCTATTGGGTAAGGGTCCCTATCTGGAATTAACCGTGTATGATGGTGCCTCAAGCTACGACATAGGCGCCAACCTGGGCCCAGCCATCAACAACATCTCTTTCAACGGCATTTGCAACCCGGCCAATGCACTGTTCGACATGCAGATTAACGCCACCATTGCTGACAATATGCCCATTTCCTACTCGATCAACGGCAATCCGCCCAACAAAACCGGTTTTTTTTCGGCGCAGCCATTTCAGCAATACCACATACAGGTAGCGGCAGAAAATGGCTGTACTGCAGATACCAGCTTTGTGCTGGAGCCGGTAGCACTCGCCACAACACCGGTGGTGCAACCCACCCAATCTTGCACCCGGCCCAACGGCAGCATCAATCTGCAGGCGAAAGGCAACTATCCGCCTTTTCAGTATCTCCTGCAATCGGGCGTTTGGAGCCGCAACCCAGTGTTTGATTCACTCAGCGCCGGCATCTACAGCGTGGGGGTAAAAAACAGTTTCGGCTGTGTGCATTTCGATACCGTTATTGTATCCAATGAAGCATGGTTTGGCAGGGTGAACGCCTTACAAACCACACCCGCTTTGTGTACTGCCAACAATGGAACCCTCAACATTACCATGCAAGGCAGCTACAACACTGTGATGACCGCAGTGAACGGCAGCACTCCAGCGCAAAAGTTCAGCTACGACAAGCTTTTTCCGGGAATTCATAAGCTCACCTTGTTTGATGGCGACTGCCGGTTTGATACTTTGTTCAATATTGGCAAAGAAGTAACCAATCCTCCCGTTTGGCAGGTATTGCCCACCCATCAATTGTGCAAAGATGACAATGGCAGCCTGGCTGTACAACTGGCCAACGCCCTCAAACCTTATTACACCACCTCCCTCAATGGCAACGACTTTTTGGCTAGCTGGCAATATTCAAAATTGGCACCGGGCAGGTACAGCCTGCGCATCCGCGATAGTGCCGGTTGCGCCTGGGAAGATTCTATACAGATACAACCCTATTTACAGCCAACAGCCACTGTGTTGGCCAACACCACTATGCCCGACTGTGATGTACCCAACGGCGGCAGAATAAGTGTACAATTGAGCGGAGGCAGAAGTCCTTATACGTTTACCGATAGCAGCGGCCAAATTGTCGGCAACAACAGCCTGCTGCAAACGGGGTTGAAAACTGGCGTGTACAACTACAAGCTTATCAATGCCGACGGCTGTACAGAAGCTACATTGAGCTATCCCCTTCCCTTCAACCGTACCGGCCGCTGCGATTACTTTTATGTACCCAATGCATTTACCCCCAATGCCGACCGGCTAAATGATTATCTGCGGCCTCAATACAGCATCTTGTATCAGGAAGTACGATTCACGATATTTAACCGGTATGGTGAAATCGTTTACGAACATCAGGATGGCAAAGCCGGATGGGACGGCAACTACAAAGGAAAACAATTACCTGCAGGTGCTTATATCTGGTCTTCGACCTATTTAGACATGGATGGTAATCAAAAAAAACTGAAAGGAAGTGTTATGTTGATTAGATAGCATAACATTATACGAGAGAAATAATGCGTTCTTAATTCGATAAATTATTTTTCGAATTAAAAAACTAAAGAGATAATGCAAAGTGACAAAATCCCGCTACCAATATGGTGGCGGGATTTTTTTATTAATAATTCTTTGCCTCTTGCTTAATAGGCTAACACAAAATATTCAGTTACAGCCGGTTGGTTTGCGAGACTTCAAACACCATTCCGCCTACTGCAAAGCAGCCGATTGAATAGCTGTCTTTGTAGCATTTGTAAAGCTCATTCCCCCCTCCGCTGAACCAACGATTGCTAGTTGTAGGGTATCGGAAGCGGAGGCAGGTGGCCTTATATATTTCCTGATAACTAAACCCCAATGCACCTTTTACTTCTTTGGGCACATACCATATTTCAGCTTCCAATTCTATTACCAAGCCCTGGCTGCTACGGCCCCGGTAGTAGGTAATGCCTTGCTTAAGATTGGCTGGCGGTTCTACAGGCTTGGCTGTAGTAGTACCCGTGCCTGTGTTGCTGCTACTGCCACTTGTTTGCTGTCGCCGCCGGTTTTCGGCAGTTTTTCGTGCTGCTTCAGCTGCAAGGTTTTCTATACTATTAGGCGATTCGCGGCCCATAAAGGTCAGGTTGCCCCCCTCAGCACGGCCTACAAATTTTACCAAGGCCAGACAGTATTCTGCGCCACAACTTTTATCGGCATCCACCTTATCGAGGTGGGCTACAAAAGCCATTTGATCAATAATGCCATCGCCATTGAAGTCGCCAACAGCCATAGCACCGGTATTCATCTCCAGATTTTTTCTATCCCATCCGCTTGCCACTTTGGTTTTGATAGAACCGCCCCGCTGTGTACAACCAATTACCCTTGGATAACCGAGTACCTCTACCACCAAGTCCTCAATGCCATCGGCATCAGCATCGGTTACAATCATGGCTATATTATCACTTATCGAGCCCATTACTTTTATGGTATTCAGTTCAAACTGCTGGCTACCCTTATTGATGTAAAAAAACAACTCGTTTTGCTTGGGGCAGCTTCCTACAACATCTGCTTTTCCATCGCCATTAAAATCGCCGATGGCAACGGATGAGATATCGCCTGGCGGAATGAGCTTAATGTTTTGTAAAGGCTCATTTTCCTTTCCTGCTACCAAAGCTCTGGTTGCAGGCATTAATTGTATGTCAATACCATCGTATAGATTTTTGCCAATGCCCGGGTGAGCAAAGTCGGGTGTACCATTGCCATCTACGTCACCCATACCACTTAATCGCAGCGGCCCCACATCGGTACCAAAGAAAAAACCCTGACTGCTACGGTACATACTTGGGGTTTTAAATGCAGTGAATGAAGCCTCTCCTTTGTTGAGTAGAATAATACCTGGCATCACCAAGTCCGTTTTGCCATCGGCATTGTAATCGGTTGTGGCCAACCACTTGGCTTTCAGGTTAGGAAACCCCATGTGATTGTAAATACCGTTGCCCTGGTTGAGGAGCAGGTGTAAACTACTGTCTGCCATGGAGAGATAAGCAATATCCATCAGCTTATCAGCATTCAAATGGCCGGCCATTGCCAGCAATCCACTCCCATTATTAGCCAAAAGGGTACGGCTGCGGCTATTGAATTCACCGCTGCCGTTGTTGTATAACACATCAATATAGCCGGCCTCGGTGTAGCTGATCAGAAGGTCGTTGTATCCATCGCCATTCAGGTCGGTTACCTGTTGGCGGCGGGGCCAGTCGGTATAGCTTCTGCGGCCATCAATTAAAGCGTAATAGTCTTTGTAAGGAGCAATTCTGGTGGTTTGAAAAGTTATTTGCCCAAGTGAAACAAGGGTATGCAGAAGGGCATTGCCATTGTTGCTGGCAGGCTGGGTTTTTACGGCAGGTGTAGCAGGTTTGGGTTGCACAATGGGCTTAGCACCTGGTTTGGGAAGCACGGCGGTTTTGGCCAACAAAGGTTGCATACCTGCTACAGCAATAGTGGTGTAGGATAAGGAGCCCGCCGTGGCTGGCCCGTTTGGCCACAATAATTGATTATCAGTGGTGATCATCACCAATTCTTTGCCCGTTCTGTAATCATCTTTACCAATGTATGCCGCACCAGCTATGGCAGCACCTGCAGGCAGTTTTACCGGATGCCAGATCAATTGTTGCGCATCATTTTGGCTACCCATCCAGCACTCGCCTTTTTCATTGGCTACTACAAAATTGTATGCCCCCACAGCAAGGCAAGTGAATTTTCCTGTAGCAGGAGGCTTTGCACCAGCTGCTTCAGTGTTAATCATGAAATAAACAGAATCTGTAACGCCTGCTTTGGTAACCATACTTACCGCGTTTATTTCATCATTGGCAAGAATGCCGGCTTCCAACAGGCCACCTACTCTCCTCTCAGGATGCGTTTCGTCAAAGTCTGTAGTGTAGGTACTCAGTTTGCCGCTGGCTGCAGAACGGCAAGTAACATGCATGCGGTAATTTTTGCCAAAAGCTGCCACGGGTTCATCAGGCAAATTCAAACTTCGCCCATAGCCCCCATCATAAAAATCCACTATTAATTTCTTGCCTTCGCCCCACACAGCAATAGAGGAAACGCCCGGCGATACGAATAGTAATTTCCTGCCAGGCTTCGGCTTTAGAAAGACCGGCTCCTTTCGGGAAATGCCATCACCGTACAACACCAACCGACCATCGGTAGCCCGGTAGCCAGTTAATAGCCTTTCAGGAAAATCATTGAAAATGGGCAAGGCAGCAGCAAAATCATCAGGTGGTGGGTGTATTTGAACCAGGGTTCCCTTTTTATCAATTTTGTACAAAGCAAAATTGGCAGTAGTAATGTAGAGCCCATCTGATGTAGCCAAGAAAGCTGGCAGCGTTTGTGCTGTAGCAACAAAACAAGCGCATTGGAAAATGAGAGCCAGAATGGTGCTTTTTATTGATAGTCGCATGTGTTAAAGTAGGTGTAGTTTTCTGAATCGTTGGTACAGATAAATCGGGTATGTAATATTAAATCAAACCTGCCGGGTGAGAATTGGAAGCTAAAAAAAGGTTGTTCCTTTTATAAAACACCAGTATTTCATCAGCTTGATCATGTTGTATGGTTTCCTGTGGGGGTTTTAGTTTCTACAAAATTCTGCAAACTTCATCGGCAAGTTATGGTCATGTTGGTGGTACATTTAAGGCATAAAAATCAACAAAATATGCTTTCCAGAATTTTGGTTTTTCTATGCCTTATGGCAATGACTGTTGCTTGCAAAGAACCCGCAAAGCCACGGTTGGGCAGCAACCTGAGTGCTGCATCCATACTGGGCAAACCCGGCTATACCGCCATTTCATTTGGTGGTTACCGGCACAGCAGCAGAGATACTGTACCCACAATTGCGGAGCTGAAAGAAGACCTCGCCATTTTGCAAGCCATGGGTATAAAAGTGCTGCGTACCTACAACACCCAAGAGTTTGGCGAAACGGCGAACCTGTTGGAAGCCATCAAACAAATGAAAGATGCAGACCCGACTTTTGAGATGTACGTAATGCTGGGTGCATGGATCAATTGCAAAGACGCATTCAGCGCCAACCCCG
>JADLHL010000252.1 GCA_020848815.1 Chitinophagaceae bacterium
AAAAAATTGCTTGCTATGGCCTGGAAAAAAAACATTCTCGAAACGATTGGTAATACCCCGATGATTCAGCTGAACAAGGTGGTGAAAGACTTTCCTTGTACGGTGCTGGCCAAGGTTGATTATTTCAACCCTGGCAACAGTATCAAAGACCGTATGGCATTGAAAATGGTGGAAGATGCCGAAGCCGACGGCCGGCTGAAACCCGGTGGTACCATTGTAGAAGGTACCAGTGGCAATACGGGCATGGGCCTTGCTTTGGCCGCTTGTGTAAAGGGCTACAAATGCATTTTTGTAACGACTGATAAACAGAGTAAAGAAAAGGCCGACATTTTAAAAGCGGTTGGCGCCGAAGTAATTGTTTGCCCTACCAATGTGATGCCCGAAGATCCACGGAGTTATTACAGCGTAGCCAAGCGTTTGGCAACAGAAATCCCCAACAGTGTGTACATGAACCAGTACGATAATTTGTCGAACAGGCAGGCGCACTACGAAAGCACCGGCCCCGAAATTTGGGAACAAACAGAAGGTAAGATTACGCATCTTGTTTGCACAGCTGGAACAGGCGGCACCATTGTAGGTACTGCTAAATATTTAAAAGAAAAAAATCCCAACATTCAGATTTGGGCCATTGATGTGTACGGTTCATTGCTCACCAAATATTTCCGCACCGGTGAGGTGGATATGAATGAAGTACATCCCTACATCAGCGAAGGTTTTGGGGAAGATTTTGTGCCTAAGAACTACGACATGAGTGTGATAGATCACTTTGAGCAGGTGACAGATAAAGACGGTGCCGTGCAAGCCCGCCGACTTGCACGTGAAGAAGGATTGTTTTGCGGATACAGTGCTGGTAGCTGTTTTCAGGGGTTGCTGCAATTGAAAGACCGTTTGAAAAAAGATGATTTGGTGGTGTGCATTTTTCATGACCATGGCAGCCGGTATGTAGGCAAAGTGTACAACGATCAGTGGATGATGGAGCGTGGCTTTTTGGATGTAAAAACCTTTAAAGACATTGTGAGTGGCCGTAGCCGCCAGCGTTTGATTACTGTGCATCCAACCGATACTGTTGCTGCAGCTGTAGCGCTGATGCAGCAATACGACATTGAAAACATTCCGGTAATGGAGAACGATCGCAATATTGGTTCACTCAGTGAGCAAGGGTTGTTCAATAAAATTTTCAGCGATCCCGATTTGAAAAACCAATCCGTTGAGTTTGTGATGGAGCATCCTTATCCAGAAGTTTCCTATGATACGCCTGTTGAAAGATTGAGCAGTTTAATCACCCGTGAAAACGGTGCTGTATTGTCGAAAGACGAAGCGGGTAGCTATCACATCGTTACCAAATATGATGTCATTAATAGCCTAGCGAAGTAATTTTTTACTCTTGTATTTATTTGAAAGCGGGTATTGAAAAATATCCGCTTTTTATTTATGCAAAATCGTTGTGTGTTGCATCTGATGCAAAAACACTGTTATGCGAAAACTGTGGTGGGTGCTGTTGGCAGCTCCTATGCTTTGGTATGCCTGTACGCAGGCAAATGCCGAACATCAGCAGGAGCAAGTATTGCATGCTTCGGGTAAAATGCATGGTACCATTGCCATCAAACAAACGCCCAACATCAGCACCATTCATACACCAAAAGGGTTTCAACGTACTCCATTGGTGGGGCATAGTTTTGGTAGTTGGTTACGCCAGTTGCCACTCCGCAGCAACAACACCGTTTATCTTTTCAATGGCAAGCCAAAACCTTATCAGTGGCTGCATCATGCAGTGTTAGATATTCCCATTGGCAAGGAAGATTTGCTTCAATGCGCCGATGCTATTATGTACTGCAGAGCCGCGTATTTGTATAACAGCAAATCAAAGCAGAGGATATCATTTACGGACAACAAAGGAAAAGTATATAGTTGCCCTACAACGGCCACGCAGCAGCAGTTTCAACAGTTTCTGCGCAAAGTGTATTCGTATTGCAACTCTGCATCTTTAGCCCGGCAAATGAAGCAAATTCATTACGCTAAACTTGAACCTGGCGATGTATTACTTCGGGGCGGTTTTCCCGGGCATGGTGTATTGATAGTAGATATGTGTCAGAATGCAAGAGGGGAGAAGTTGTATTTGCTGGCACAGGGCTTTATGCCTGCGCAGGATATACATGTGTTGAAAAATCTGGAAGACAAAACCATCTCTCCCTGGTACAGGTTGGATACAACTGTATCCACCATTCAAACACCGCAGTATTTGTTTTACAGCACAGAAGTTTATCGGTTTTACTAGATAACCATCAAGCAATTGTGGGCACAAAAAAACCACCTGCAAGAGGTGGTTCTTTGTGACCGCGTTAGGATTCAAACCTAAAACCTTCTCATCCGTAGTGAGATGCTCTATTCAGTTGAGCTACGCAGCCAATCCCGTTTGGGGTTGCAAAAATAAGGGGTCAGTCAAAACAACCAAAAATTAATTCAAATTTCTGCCGAATCTTTTTTCTGACATTATTGAAAATCAATGCTGGCAGGTGTTTTGGCTCATTTGTTAAAAGTGCCAACGTACAAAAGCTTCCATTGCAGCGTATTGGGTAAGCCCCAATTTGGCATATAAGTTGGCCGTGTTGCTGTTTCTTTCTTCGGCCCTTTGCCAAAACTCACGGCTATCACTTCCCTGAAATGGCACCATGTCTTTTTGCGACTGATGAATGAAAATACCGAAGCGTTTTTTCATGACCTGATCGGGGCTCATGGGTATAGCCATTTCAATTTCTGTAATGTCCCATTCTTGCCAGGCGCCTTTGTACAACCATACCCAGCAATCGTTTATCCATGCATCTCCTTCGGCCTTAATCCGCTTTAATGATTCGAACACAACATCGAGACAAACCTTGTGCGTACCATGGGGGTCGGCCAGATCGCCGGCGCAAAAAACCTGTTGGGGTTGAATTTTGCGCAGCAATTCCATAGTCAGCAGTACATCGGCTTCTCCCATCGGGTTTTTCTGGATGGTGCCGGTTTCATAAAAGGGCAGGTTCTGAAAATGCCATTGTCCTTCTTTCAGTCCTACATAGCGACAGGTGGCGGCAGCTTCGCAGCGGCGAATCAGTCCCTTAATTTGGCGGATTTCACTTGTATCTGTTTGGCTCGGTTTTTTCTGTGCCAGGTATTGCCGGGCATCCTGCATAATGTCTTTCGACTTTTCGCTGTTGATGCCAAACAACTCTTCGAAGCCAACTGCAAAATCTAAAAAGCGGGTTACAAATTCATCGGTTACTGCAATGTTGCCGCTGGTTTGGTATGCTACGTGTACTTCATGCCCTTGGTCTTGCAGGCGCATGAATGTGCCACCCATGCTAATGATGTCATCATCGGGGTGGGGCGAAAAAATGAGACTACGTTTGGGGTACGGCGCAGACCGCTCCGGGTGATTAGGAATCACCACGTTTGGTTTGCCGCCCGGCCATCCGGTAATGCTGTCGCGGAGTAAATAATACACCTGCAGGTTTATTTCGTAGGCATCTCCTTTTTCCACCAGCAAATCGCCCAAGCCATTTTCTGTATAGTCATGATTGGTAAGGCTGAGCACAGGTTTTCCCAGTTTAAGCGCCATATTGATTACCGCACGGCGTATCATTTTAGGCGTCCATTCTACTTCGCCTGTCATCCACGGACTTTTAATGCGGGTGAGTTCGCTGGCGGCCTGAGCATCTATCACAAACAGGCAGTCGTTGTGCTGCTGCAGCCGGCTTGCCGGTACTTGCTCTGTTACATCGCCTTCCACCGACCGGGCCACAATACCAGCTTTAAAACCCCATGCCATCAATATGATTTTGCGGGCTTTTAATATGGTGCTGATACCCATGGTAATGGCCAGCCGGGGTACTTTGCTGATGTTTTGAAAGTCTTTGCTGTTGGCAATCCGGGTGCTGTTTTCCAGATTCACCAATCTTGTTTTGCTGTAAATGCTGGAGCCAGGTTCGTTAAAACCAATGTGGCCGTTGTTGCCAATACCGAGTATTTGCAAATCAATTCCTCCAAGGGCATCTATCTGCGCTTCGTAGGCAAGGCAATGTTGTTTAATGTCTTCCTGTTTCCATTCACCGTTTGGGATGTGAATGTTTGCGGCAGGAATATCTACATGATCAAACAGATTGCGGTGCATGAAGCTCCAGTAGCTCTGCACAGCCTCTTGCTCCAGTGGGTAGTATTCATCGAGGTTGAACGTAATAACATTGGCAAAACTCAGTCCTTCTTGCTTGTGTAGCCTTACCAGTTCTTTATACAGTGTAATGGGCGTGGAGCCTGTGGCTAATCCTAATACACACGGAAGCCCTACCTGCTGCTTTTCCCGAATGATTTGAGCTATTTGTGCGGCAGCAAACACGGAGCCTTGCAAAGGCGTGTCGAAAATGTGAACCGGAACTTTTTCGTAAGAGGTAACCATAGCAAATGATGATTAAAGATTCAGCAAATGATTGACGAAATAATGCGTCAAATATTTTGATGAGTATATTAGTAATACAAATTTGGAAAAAACAGCTGACACTTTACGATAAAATGAATTAATAAAATAATTTCTTATAAAATATTTTATTAATGGGGTGGTTTTTGATATTATTTTTGCAATTATAAAAATCTATCCTTTGGCACCAGTTCGAAACAAAATACTCAGCCATTTTAGTGGCAGTCAGCTTACCGGCGTGGCCTTCAAAGATCATGGCAGGCGTAAGCGCATTATAGCCGAACTCAGTAATGTGCAGGAAATTACGATTAATGAAATTGCCGAGTCGCTAAACATTAGTGTGCCCAAGGCTACCGAACTGTTGAATGAACTGGCCGACGAAGGATTTGTGTGTGAAAAAGGAAAACGTTCGGAAGGCCCGGGAAGAAAAGCCACTTTTTATGGTCTGGCATCCGATAGCTGCTATTTTATCGGATTGGAAATAAAGAAATACAAGCTCAATATCGGCCTTATGGGTTTTGATAAAACCATTATCAAAGCCAGCTATGAAATTCCTTTCTTTTTTGAAGAAGCCAACGATGCCCTGCATGAAATAGTGCAGCAAGTGCGGCAGTTTATAGAGCTTACGGGTATTCCGCAGGAAAAAATCATTGGCATGGGGGTATCTATTTCGGGGCGTATTAATGTTCGTACCGGCGAAATACTTACCATCTACCACTTTTCAGATGCGCCTGTAAAGCAGACCCTTGAGCAGGAGTTTGGCATGCCGGTGTATTTGGATAATGACAGCCGAACCATGGCTTATGGCGAATATCATTTTGGAAAATATGGCGGACATTCAGAAGTGCTGGTACTTAACCTCGATTATGGACTGGCACTGGGCATGTTTGTAAATGGCAAGCCGCTTTTTGGCACCTCCGGTTATGCAGGCGAGTTGGGCCATATTCCGCTGTTCGACAACGAAAAAATCTGTTTTTGTGGCAAAAAAGGCTGTATGGAAACAGAGGCATCGGGCCGGGCTCTTATTGAATGGCTGGTGGCCGAAATGAAGGCCGGTAGCAACAGTATTCTTACCCGCACATTGGAGCGGAAAAAACTGCTGGAGCTGGAAGATGTGGTGGAAGCCATTCAAAAAGGCGACAATCTGGCCATACAAGGCATAGGCAATATTGCCGGTAAAATTGGCCGTGGCCTTGCGGTTACCATCAACCTGCTCAATCCGCAACTCATTATTTTAAGTGGCAGTCTTAGTCAGGTGGGAGAGTCGTTATTGCTGCCGGTAAAAACGTCGCTCATTCAGCACTCACTTACATTGGTCAATTCCGATACACAGGTGGTACTCAGCGAAATGTTTGAAAAAGCCGGTTTGCAGGGGGCTTGCCTGCTGGTACGCGACAAAATTGTAGGGCTGGTGTAATTTTTCCTCATAAGTTAAAAAACAGGATTTCCTGCCTGATGGAAACCGTTACTTTTGCAGCCAATTAATCGCAAGCAAACTTTTCCCTCAACATGAGTCATTCTTCACAACCTGCCATTCTCCTGCTGGAAGATGGACACGTTTTTCATGGCTATGCCTTTGGCAAATTGGGCACCACTTCTGGCGAAATATGCTTTAATACAGGCATGACCGGCTATCAGGAAGTATTTACTGACCCCAGCTATTACGGCCAGGTACTCATTATGAATAGTGTACACGTAGGCAACTATGGTGTGCTCGATACCGATGTGGAAAGTGAAAGCGTAAAAATCAGGGGACTGATTGGACGCAACCTCGAAGAGCTGTTTAGCCGCATGATGGCACAGGATACCCTGCAGAGCTATCTAGAAAAAAATAACATAGTAGGCATCGAAGGCGTGGATACCCGTGCACTGGTTACCTACATCCGTACACAAGGTGCCATGAACTGCATTATTAGCAGCGATGGCAAATCGGTGGAGGAGTTGAAAGCCATAATGGAAACAGTGCCGCACATGGGTGGCCTGGAGCTGGCTTCAAAAGTTTCTACTGAAGAGCCATATTTCATTGGCAATCCTGATGCACCTAAAAAAGTTTCGGTGCTCGACTTTGGGTGTAAGCGAAACATACTTCATTCAATGGCAGAGCGTGGGGTGTATGCCAAAGTATTTCCTGCCAAAACCCCGGCTGCCGAAGTGTTGGCCTTTAACCCCGATGGTATTTTCATCAGCAACGGCCCCGGCGACCCTGCTGCAATGGACTACGCAATTGATACCATTAAGGAATTGACCAAAGCGGAAAAGCCCATGTTTGGCATTTGCCTTGGCCACCAGTTGCTGGCACTGGCACACGATATTCCTACGTACAAAATGCACCATGGCCACAGAGGATTGAACCATCCGGTAAAAAATCTGCTAACGGGTAAAAGTGAAATCACGACGCAAAACCACGGCTTTGGTGTAGACCCCGATGCCGTAAGAAAAGCCGATCATATCGAAATCACCCACGTGAATTTGAACGACGATAGCATTGAAGGTATCCGGGTAAAAAACAAGCCCTTTTTTAGTGTGCAATATCACCCCGAAGCAACGCCAGGCCCACACGATAGCCGCTACCTGTTCGATGAATTTGTAAGTATGATGTAACCCCTTCTTTACATACAGCATTGACTCCTTCGGGAGTCAATTTTTTTTATGCTTATCGCAACTTACATTCGGGCATGCAAATAGCCATCATCAACGGACCAAACCTGAACCTGCTGGGCAAACGTGAGCCCGGTGTGTACGGCAGCGAAAGTTTCGATTCATATCTCATTCAGTTGCAAGCTGCATATCCCGGCATTGAGTTCTTGTATTTTCAAAGCAATGTAGAAGGAGAGCTCATCAATTATTTGCATGAAGTCGGGTTTACCGTGCAGGGCATTATCATTAATCCTGGCGGCTACACGCATACATCTGTTGCGTTGGGCGATGCTATTGCTGCCATACCGGCCCCTGTGGTTGAAGTACATATCAGCAATACTGCAGCCCGTGAAGCTTTCAGGCACATTAGTCATGTAAGTGCAAAATGTAAAGGCACCATTATTGGCCTTGGTTTAAAGGGATACGAACTGGCCGTACAATATTTAACCACTTAAATTATTCAGCTGTCAGGCAATGAATTTTGGCTGTATATTGATGGACTATTTACCTTATAAAACGCCATCAACATGCACCACAAAAAAACGTTGGTTACCATACTCTTGTTAGTACTGGTAGCTTCAGTAAACCTGCTTGGCCGCAAAGTGCCTCCGGCACCTGAGCATAAGAATCTGCAGATTTTACCAAAAGACATTTCGAAGGAAAACCTGAAAGCCATCATGGATGGTTTTACTGCTGCATTGAATGTAAAATGTGGGTATTGCCATGTACGCAACAATGAAACCAAAGAGTGGGATTATGCTGCAGATACCAAGCACAAAAAGAAAGAAGCCCGGGATATGCTAAAAATGACCAACGATTTAAACAGCAATTATTTTGGGGTGGATATGACGCAGCCTAATCCTAAAGTGGCTATTACCTGCTACACCTGCCACCGTGGCGAAGAGCATCCTGTATTTGCGCCCAAGCCTGCAGCACCAGACAGTTTGCAGCGGCCATTGCAAAAAATAATGCAGTAGCGGTCATCGAATAAAATAATATACAAAAGCCGGTCGTTGCTTGTAGCAAGGCCGGCTTTTACTTGATAAGTATATACTTGTGCCAATGCAAATTTTAAGTTGAAAATCATGCTACAGTTGTGCTTTGTGCAAAACTATTTTCCTTTTCTTTTTGCCCCGGCTCCGATACATTCGCTGCCCTAAAATTGATTGAATCATGCTCGAATTTGTTGGGCCGGTGTGTGCCAAACTCAACCTGAAACCCGCCAGTGTAGAAGCCGTGCTGCGCCTGCTGGGCGAGGGGGCAACTATTCCATTCATTGCCCGTTATCGCAAAGACCAAACCGGCAATCTTGATGAAGTGCAAATTCAGGCCATTCAGGAAGAAGCCAAGTTTCAAAAGGAGTTCAGCGAACGCAAAGCCTTCATCATTAAAACCATAGAAGAGCAAGGCAAAATGACCGAGCAGCTGATGAAGTCGCTTGACAAAGCCAGCACCCTTAATGAGCTGGAAGACATTTACCTGCCATACAAACCCAAGCGCAAAACCAAGGCACAAACAGCCCGTGAAAATGGCTTAGAACCTTTGGCCAATATTTTGCTGGCACAGGCCGATGCCGACATTGAAGCGGAAGCCAATAAATACATCAACGAAAAAGTTGCATCAATAGAAGAAGCGTTGCAAGGCGCCAGAGACATTATTGCCGAGCAGGTAAACGAAGACGCTGTGGTACGTACCAAAATGCGTCGCCTGTTTGAAACGGATGGCTTGCTCATCAGTAAAGTAGTGAGTGGCAAAGAAACCGAAGCGGCTAAATACAAAGATTATTTTGACTACAGCGAACTGGTAACCAAAGTGCCTGCACACCGGGCGTTGGCCGTGCTGCGTGGTTTTATGGAAGGCTTCCTCCGCATTAGCATTGAACCTGCGGAAGAACAGGCAGTAGAAATGCTGGAACAGCATGTAGTGAAAGGCATGCACAACGAAACCGTGCATGTAAAAAAGGCATTGAAAGATGCTTGGAAACGCATGCTGCAACCATCGTTGGAAAGTGAGTTTCGCATGGCCATGAAAACACGCAGCGATGAAGAAGCCATCAATGTGTTTGCTGATAACTTACGCCAATTGCTGCTGAGTAGTCCGCTGGGTGGCAAGCATTTGCTGGCCATCGATCCGGGCTATCGTACCGGTTGCAAAACGGTGGTGCTCGACAACAAAGGCGACCTTAAAACCAACACAGTTATTTACGTACACGAAAACAACCGCCTGTACGATGCAGAACATACTGTACGCCAGCTGGTAGCCAAATATGGCATTGAAGTGATTGCGATTGGCGATGGAACTGCCGGCCGTGAAACAGAAAAATTCATCAAAGGATTGAACCTTGGCTTGCCCGTGTTTTTGGTAAATGAAGATGGTGCCAGCGTGTACAGTGCCAGCGAAGTGGCCCGTGAAGAATTTCCGCAGGAAGATGTAACGGTGCGTGGCGCTGTGAGCATTGGCCGCCGCCTGATGGACCCACTGGCCGAGCTCGTAAAAATTGATCCGAAAAGTATTGGAGTGGGTCAGTATCAGCACGATGTAAATCAGGTGCGCCTGAAAGAAAAACTCGATCAGACGGTAGAGAGTTGTGTGAACCTGGTAGGTGTGAATTTGAATACGGCTTCCCGCCACTTGCTGAGTTACGTAAGTGGTATTGGTGAAACCATTGCCAAAAACATTGTGGAGTATCGCTCAGCCAACGGCATGTTTACAAGCCGCAATGAATTGAAGAAAGTGGCCCGTCTGGGCGACAAAGCTTTTGAACAATGTGCCGGTTTCTTACGCATTCCACAAGCCGATAATCCGCTGGACAATAGTGCCGTGCACCCGGAGAGTTACGAGATTGTAAGCAACATTGCCAAAGATCTGAACGTAACGGTGAAAGATTTGGTAGGCAATGAATCACTGGTAAAACAAGTGAATGCCAAACAATACGCCAGCTATGGCGAACACCGGGTGAATGATATTTTGAAAGAATTGGTGAAGCCCGGTTTGGATCCTCGTTCTACTGCCGAGAGTTTTGAGTTTGCCAACATTTACAGCATTGAAGAAGTGCAGGTAGGCATGGAGTTGCCGGGCAATGTGACCAACCTCACCAAGTTTGGCGCCTTTGTAGACATTGGTGTAAAGCAAGACGGATTGGTGCACGTAAGTGAAATTGCCAACCGCTACATCAGCGATCCTTCGGAAGCACTGAAGCTGGGGCAAAAAGTGAAAGTAAAAGTGCTGGAAGTGGACCTGAGCAGAAAGCGCATTGCCTTGAGCATAAAACAAACCGAACCCAACAATGGCCCGCAGCAGCGCAGCGGACACACAGGTGGCAACAAACAACAGCGTCAACCACAGCCACAGCAAAAAGACCTGAGCAATTTGGACATCAATGATGCATTGGCTGCATTGAAAAACAAGTTCAAGAAATAAGGATTGATTTCATGCATATTGAAAAAGCTGTTGTTACTTACAACAGCTTTTTTACTTAAAAGGAAAACTCCGCCTTGGTTTGTGGTACACGAGCCCCAAAAAAAGATACCTTGATGAAGTGACTTGGTCGCATAAAAAGTTGAAATGGCAGATGAATGAAAATCCCGATACAATCGGGCAACATTAGAGCGGCGCAAGTGGCCTGCTGCGCAGAACACTTGCGCCAGACCGGGAGAAAAATATGAGTTATGGTAACTCAATTTATAAACACCAAACAGAAATCAATAACTCATTAAATCCACCTGCACAACAATAAAATGAAAGCAAATAAAATTATTCATAGCGTAATAATAACTCTGACTGCAATTTTGATTATTGTGTCATTATTAATATCTCCATATAAATATGAATGGGAAGAAGAATTGAAGCAGATAAATGACAATTCTGTATTAGTGTTAAGATTAATCTACATAATCCTAATGGCTTTAAATATTGGGGGAATATTTTTGACCCTAAAGAGTAAAACTAAATTTAGATACGCTTATTTTTTTTATTGATGTTTATCTGCTATAAATTAACCAAAACATTTTTTTTATAAAATAAGAGCCACCAAATTTGGTGGCTCTTATTTTATCATTCCACCACAAACACAACTTCGCTGTGTTCAAAAAAAGGGGCAAAAAAACAGAGGTGTCTTCGCCACACCTTTTAATTTTCTACTTTTAGTTTTAAAGTCCATTTTGTCGGCTTTTAGCCGTCAAAAATCGGCTCAAATAAAAAAGTTTTCTCCGCCTTGGTTCGTGGCACACGAACCCAATAAAATGCCTTGATGAAGTGACTTGGTCGCATACAAAGTTGACATGGCAGATGAATGAAAATCCCGATTCAATCGGGCATCATTAGAGCGGCGAAAGTGGCTAGCTGCGCAGAACACTTGCGCCAGACGGATGACTCGGAAATTTATGTACCTTCTAATACCTATTCTAATGGCACGAAAGGCAAAACTTCGGAAAAGCAATTATCTTACTAGTAGTTTAAAGAGTTTGTCTACAGTAATCTTTACGATTATTACTATATCTTTTACTAATTGTGGTAGGCAGATTGAGAACCCAACAAGACTAGGTAAATTTATTTGTAATTGTTATAGCGAACAGATTCCCTCTTTAGGTCCAAGAA
>JADLHL010000253.1 GCA_020848815.1 Chitinophagaceae bacterium
CCCCAACGCAGTGGGGGCACGGCACCCCGAAGCAGCCGGAACTGCTGTTGCTCAGGGCGATGCGGCTCACGGCCCCTTTCACAAAACTTTTTCGGTTGCTTCAAGAAAAAGGGGCAAAGCATGGAAATAATTCAGTTTCTTTGCCCCGCAATCGAAATTTTACAGACTTCTTTGATTCTGAACTGAAAATGTCAAAAAACTCACCCATACAGCTGATCACTGAAATGATCATGCACGCCTTCAACAAGCGTGGGTTTTTTACTGTGCCGTGCAGGCCGGGTTTTTTTGTACGTCCATACCCCGTGGCGGTGCGACGATAATTTCCCCATTGTATATCAACACATAGGTTTTGTTGGTAGCTGCGCCGGGGCGTAGCCTTTGTTCGTTCACCGTATTACCATTACTTTTTTCCCCCATTTGGGATATGCAGCAGAATGACTTTTTGATTATGACGGCCAATGCTACGCATGTAGACTTTGCCCAAATAATATGCGACGAATATGAAAGCAGTGCCAAGGCCCGTGGCACGGGGATTGCGAAGCGCAGTCCTGACTACGTAAAACAGAAAATGCTGGAAGGCAAATCGGTTATTGCCTTTGAAAAAGCCACCGGCATTTGGGCGGGCTTTTGCTACATCGAAACATGGAGCCACGGCGAGTATGTGGCCAACAGTGGTTTGATTGTAGCACCACAGTACCGTAAGGCTGGGTTGGCAAAATCCATCAAACAAGAGATTTTTAAACTGAGCCGCAAACTGTACCCCGAAGCCAAAATATTTGGTTTGACCACCGGCCTTGCGGTGATGAAAATAAACAGCGACCTGGGCTACGAACCGGTTACCTACAGCGAACTGACACAGGATGATGCCTTTTGGGCCGGCTGCAAAAGCTGTGTGAACTACGACATTCTGATGAGTAAGGAACGCAAAAACTGCATGTGCACAGCCATGCTCTACGATCCCAAAGACCATTATCAGCCGGAAGAAACCGCCGAAATGTTTAGGGCCAACAGCAAAGTGTACGAACGCTGGCTACGCATTAAGCAAACCTGGCGTGGCATACTGGGCAAAAAAAATGAAGCCGCCGGCAAAGAGAAAAAATCTTTGCTGATGAGTCTCTTTATGCAATGGTAACAAAGTGGTTGCCCCTGCCTGCATGCGTTATTCTTTTTGATTTCAACCTTTAATGACATACCAACATGAGCACAGCCAAAAAAGTAGTATTGGGATTTAGTGGTGGCCTCGATACCACCTACTGCGTAAAATACCTGAGTGAAGACAAGGGCTACGAGATACACAGTGTGATTGTAAACACCGGTGGTTTTAGTGCTGCCGAACTGCAGCAAATTGAAGCCCATGCGTACAAGCTGGGTGTAAAAAGCCACACCACCGTAGATGCGGTGAAGCCTTACTACGACCGCATTATAAAATACCTGGTATATGGCAATGTGCTCAAGAACAATACTTACCCGCTGAGTGTGAGTGCCGAACGCCTGATGCAGGCGCTGCACATAGCCGAGCATGCCAAAAACCTGCAGGCCGATGCGGTTGCCCATGGCAGCACCGGCGCCGGCAACGATCAGGTACGTTTTGATATGATTTTTCATATCATGATTCCCGGTGTTGAAATCATTACGCCCATCCGCGACATGAAGCTGAGCCGTGAGGTAGAAATTGAGTTCCTCAAAAGCAAAGGCGTGGACATGAATTTTGAAAAAGCAGCCTACTCTATCAACAAGGGTTTGTGGGGCACCAGCGTGGGTGGCCGCGAAACACTCAACAGCAAAGAGTGGTTGCCCGAAAGTGCATGGCCTACACAGGTGACAGAAACCGGTACCCGTACGTTGGAATTGGGCTTCGACAAAGGCCAGCTCACCAGTGTAGATGGTCAGTCGTTTGCGCATCCGGTAGATGCGATTAATCACCTGCACAGCATTGCAGCACCTTATGGTGTGGGCCGCGATATTCATGTGGGCGATACCATCATTGGCATTAAAGGCCGTGTGGGTTTTGAAGCAGCAGCTCCCATGATCATCATCAAAGCACACCACCTGCTGGAAAAACACGTACTCACCAAAAATCAATTGAGCTGGAAAGATCAGCTGTCATTGTTCTATGGCAACTGGCTGCATGAAGGGCAGATTATGGATCCGGTGATGCGCAATATTGAAGCCTTCTTTGAAAGCACTCAGCACAATGTAACCGGAAAGGTATTTGTGCAATTGCAGCCTTATCATTTTCAGGTAACGGGCATTGAAAGTGCTTACGATCTCATGAGCAGCAAGTTTGGTAAGTATGGTGAAATGAACACCGGCTTTACCGGCGATGATGTGCGTGGCTTCAGCAAAATTTTTGGCAACCAAACAGTGATTTGGCACAAGGTGAATGAAGAATAACGAATACGAAATAATTAATAAGGAAGTAGGAAGTGTGGGTTGTTGTGGAGAAATGGAACAACTACAAACAACAATCCAAAAACTCCAAACCAAAAACGTTGACAAAACAACCCGGCTTGATGAGTAACCACAAAAGCATTATCGTATCCGACGCAGCACCACTTGAGCAATACAAGTGGGGCAATGATTGTGATGCCTATGTGCTGGTAGATGAGCCGGAGTTAAGTGTGAAGCTGGAGCAAATGCCGGTGGGTGCTTGTGAGCTGGTGCATTTTCACCGCCACTGTCAGCAGTTTTTTTATGTATTGGCCGGTGAAGCCAGCATGGAAATTGACAACGACGCCATTCAATTGAAACAAAGTGAAGGTGTGTTGATAGCGCCGGGTGCTAAGCATCGCATTTGCAACCATGGTACCAGCACTCTTCGTTTTGTGGTGACCAGTCAGCCCGCTGTTGGTACCGACAGAGTAGCAGTTTAAAAAATACAATCATGAAAATCAGAGCAGGCATTATTGGTGGTGCAGGATACACCGGCGGCGAACTCATTCGTTTGCTCATCAATCATCCGCAGGTAGAACTCAGCTTTGTGCAGAGCGGCAGCAATGCCGGCAATCCTTTGCATCAGGTACATGCCGATTTGCTGGGCGATACAGAGCAAACTTTTGCCGCTACGCATCACTTCGATATTGATGTGCTGTTTTTCTGTGCCGGTCATGGTGAGGCTAAAAAGTTTGTGCAGGCAAATGACATTCCTGCTTCTGTAAAACTGATTGACATTGGCAACGATTTTCGGCTGCATGCCGATGCGGTGCAAGGCGAACGCACTTTTATTTATGGTTTGCCGGAATTGAATAAAGAGCAAATCTCCAATGCGCAAAACATAGCCAACCCTGGTTGCTTTGCTACCGCTATTCAGTTGGGGTTATTGCCGCTGGCAAAAGCCGGCTTGCTAACAGAAGTATATACCACAGGCATAACCGGCAGTACGGGTGCAGGCCAAAGCCTGAGTGCCACTTCGCATTTCAGTTGGCGGGCCAATAATATCCAAGCATACAAAACACTGACGCATCAGCACCTGGGCGAAATCACCGAATCGTTACAACAGTTGCAACCCTCTTTTGCCGAAGTTGGAGGCGTAAATTTTGTGCCTTGGCGGGGCGATTTTACCAGGGGCATTTTCATTTCGAGCACCTTGCCCTGCGACCTCGAACTGGCTGAAGCCTATGCCTTGTATGAAAACTTTTACGCAGGTGCAGCATTTACACATGTAACCCGTTCGGCGGTGTTTTTAAAGCAGGTGGTCAACAGCAACAAGTGCATCATTCAGTTGGAAAAAATCGGTAACAAACTCGTGGTGCATTCTGTCATCGACAATTTACTCAAAGGCGCCAGCGGACAAGCCGTGCAGAACATGAACCTGCTGTTTGGCTTGGATGAAAAAACAGGACTTCAACTGAAATCAACATATTTCTAGAAAACACTTTGTGACCATTGTGCCTTCACAGTGCCTTGGTGGCTCAAAACAAATAATACAACATGAAACTTTTCGACGTTTATCCAATTAATGACATCACTATTGAAAGAGCAGCCGGCAGCTATGTGTGGGATAACAATGGTGTGCAATACCTCGATATGTATGGCGGTCATGCAGTCATCAGCATTGGCCATACACATCCGCATTGGGTGCGCCGCATAGAAGAACAACTCAATAAAATTGCCTTCTATTCCAACTCTGTACGCATTCCTATTCAACAACAGTTGGCCGAAAAGCTGGCACAGGTAAGTGGCAAAACCGATTACCAATTGTTTTTGGTAAACAGTGGTGCTGAAGCGAACGAGAACGCATTGAAGCTGGCTTCTTTTCACAATGGCCGCAAGAAAGTTGTCACCTTCAGCAAGGCCTTTCATGGACGTACCTCACTGGCGGTAGCCGTAACCGACAATCCGAAAATTGTAGCGCCAATCAACGAAACCGACAACGTTATTTTCCTGCCCTTCAACGATGCCGCTGCATTGAAAGCCTGTTTCCAACAACAAGGCGATGACATCGCAGCTGTTATCATCGAAGGCATACAAGGTGTAGGTGGAATTGTAGAAGCTGATGCGAGTTTCCTGAAACTCATCCGTTCATTGTGCGATACACATGGTGCCGTGTACATAGCAGATAGTGTGCAGTGTGGCTATGGCCGTACTGGTCAGTTTTTTGCGCATGATATTGCGGGTGTAAATGCCGATATATACACCATGGCCAAAGGCATGGGCAATGGTTTCCCTATTGGTGGTATTTTAATTGCACCACACATTTTGCCAAAGCATGGCATGCTCGGCACCACGTTTGGCGGCAACCATTTGGCATGCGCTGCAGCATTGGCGGTGTTGGAAGTAATAGAAAAAGAAAACCTCATCAGCATGGCCAAGCAACGCGGTATGTATATTAAAAGCCAGTTGCAGAAAATTGACGGTATTGACAACATTCGTGGACGTGGCTTGATGATTGGCTTTGATGTTCCCGAGTTGTTGAAAGATTTGCGCAAAGTGTTGCTCAATGATTTCAATGTATTTACCGGCGAAGCAAAACCTAACGTAGTCAGATTGCTGCCATCGCTGGCGCTGAGCCGCAAACAGGCCGATGAATTTTTGGAAGCCCTGCAGGAAGCGATTGCTGCATTGCAGGAGAAAGGAGAGGAATAGGTTAATTAGTTGATTGGTTGAATGGTGGAGTACTTGGTTAGTGCTGGCAATACATTGGGATTGAAATATTGGTAACAGCCCTTCATTGGTTTCATTCGTGTAATTAGTACAATCCGTGTAATTCGTGTAACTGACATTAAAATAATTGATTGTGAAACAGTTTATTTCCGTGCATGATGTGCCTTCGGTGAAGGAAATGGTGGAGCAGGCGCTGGCCTACAAAGCCCATCCATTGCAAGACAAACAACTGGGTGCGAACAAACGCATCGGTTTGTTATTCCTCAATCCATCTATGCGTACAAGATTGAGCACACAGGTAGCTGCGGCTAATTTGGGCATGGAATCAATCGTGTTTAATGTAGGTGGCGAAGGATGGAAACTGGAGTTTGAAGACGAAGCCATCATGAGCGGCGATACTGTAGAACATGTGAAAGATGCAGCGCCTATCATGGGTAAGTATTTTGACATATTAGCCATTCGCACATTTCCTTCCTTGCAAAACAAAGCGGATGATTACAGCGAACTCTACATCAATCAATTCATCAAATACGCAGGTATTCCCATTGTGAGTTTGGAAAGTGCTACGCTGCATCCATTGCAGTCACTCACGGATATTGCTACTATGACAGAGTCGCTCCGCAAAAATCCATTGCCCACTGGTCGTAAGCCCAAGGTAGTGCTCACCTGGGCACCACATGTAAAGCCGCTGCCGCAGTGTGTGGCCAACAGCTTTGCCCAATGGGTAAATGCATGGGATGGTCCCAACGGAGAAGGTGTCGATTTTGTGATTACTCATCCTGAAGATTACGAACTGGATGAACAGTTTACCAATGGCGCAACCATTACGCATAACCAGGATGAAGCGTTGAAAGATGCCGACTTTGTGTATGTAAAAAACTGGAGCACCTACAATGACTACGGAAAAATTTACTGCAACGATCCGGCTTGGATGCTCAACAATGAAAAGCTGGCGCTGACCAATAATGCGAAAGTAATGCACTGCCTGCCGGTACGCCGCAATGTAGAATTGAGTGATGAAATTTTGGACGGCCCCAATAGTTTGGTTACAGAAGAAGCAGGCAACCGGGTATGGGCAGCACAAGCTGTATTGGCGGCGTTGTTGAAATAGTTTTAGTACAAGCATTCAAACAGTGCATCATCAAGTTTTGTGATGATGAATTGCGAAAAGTAAGTTTGAAAACACCTCAATGAATTCAAGAAGGTAATCAACATGAAGCAACCATTATTCGTCATCAAAATTGGCGGCAATGTGATAGATGATGAAGCCAAGCTGGCTTCGTTTCTGCAAGATTTTGCCCGCATTCAGCATCCCTGCATTTTGGTACATGGTGGTGGTAAAATTGCAACCCGCATTGGCGATCAAATGGGTGTTACATCAAAATATGTAGACGGTCGCAGAATTACGGACGATGATACCATCGATATCGTAACCATGGTGTATGGTGGGTTGGTCAATAAAAAGATTGTGGCACAGCTACAGGCTTTGGGTTGCAATGCCATTGGCCTCACCGGTGCCGATGCCAACATGATGCCAGCCACCAAGCGTCCTGTAAAAACCATTGACTATGGTTGGGTGGGTGATATAACGCCGCAACAAATTGCAGCCACTACGCTGCAAGGCTTGCTGCAACTGGGTTTGCAGCCGGTGTTTGCGCCACTCACTCACGACAGTGCAGGACACATACTCAACACCAATGCAGATACTATTGCATCTTCTTTGGCTATTGCATTGAGTGAATATTACAACGTTCGGTTGTTGTATTGCTTCGAAAAGAAAGGAGTATTGGAAAATGTGGATGATGACAATTCTGTTATTGCCAGCATCACCCAACACAACTTCCAACAGCTGAAAGATGAAGGCAAATTATTTGCAGGCATTCTGCCAAAGATTGACAATGCGTTTGCTGCCATTCAAGCTGGTGTGCACGAAGTATTGATTGGTCATGCAGATGACCTGCTGCAAAACACTACTGAAAGTACATCGGGTACTTTAATAAAATAAACGATGGCATTAGAAGCAGTCATATTCGATATGGATGGCACACTGGTAGATAGTTTACCTTATCACCATCAGTCATGGGAAGTGTTTTTTGCGCAGCAAGGCATTCACATGACACCCGAAGAATTTGACCGCATTCATCATGGCACATTGTTCGACATCATGCCCCGCATTTTTGGCGATCATTTGACCGAGGAAGAATCATTTCGGCTGGGCAGCATGAAAGAAGCGGCTTTCAGAGAGTTGTACAAAGATGAAATCAAACCCATTGATGGATTGATTGACTGGCTGGAACAATTAAAAGCTACTGGATTGAAAATCGGACTGGCAACCGCTGCTGATTTTTCTAATGCTGATTTTACTGTAGATGCCATTCATATCCGCCATTATTTCGACTGCATTGTAACGAGTGACATTGTGAAAGAAGGAAAGCCGTCGCCGGCAGTGTATTTGTATGCAGCACAACAGTTGCAGGTAAATCCCGCCAATTGTTTAGTGTTCGAAGACACTGCATCTGGTATTCAGGCAGCCACAGCAGCTGGCATGAAAGTAATTGGTGTGGCTACCAGTTTGTCGGAAGAAGCCATGCAGCAATTGCCTGTACAAAAAGTTATCAAAGATTATAGTTCGCTTGCCACACATCATATCACTTCTTTATTCTAACCAACTATGGACAATTCCATTCTGTTTCAAGATGCCGTGGCGCTGCTCAAAGAGCTCATTGCTACGCCTTCATTTTCAAAAGAAGAAAATGAAACAGCAGAAATCATCTGTGCTTTTTTTGAAAAGCATGGTGTTACCTACAAGCGTGTAGGCAACAATGTGTATGCGTTTAACCGCCACTACGATCCTGCAAAGCCCAGTGTGTTGCTCAACTCTCATCATGATACAGTGAAGCCCAACAAGGGCTATACTATCGATCCTTTTACACCTATTGAAAAAGAAGGGAAATTGTTTGGCCTCGGCAGCAATGATGCAGGTGGTTGCCTTGTGTCGTTGATTGCTACTTTTTTGTACTTCGTTGACAAAGAAAATTTGTCGCACAACGTAGTGTTTGCAGCCAGTGCCGAAGAAGAAATCAGTGGTGTTAACGGTATTGAATTGGTGC
>JADLHL010000254.1 GCA_020848815.1 Chitinophagaceae bacterium
GAGATTACTCCATATATACAAAGGCGATTGTGCAGACAACTTGCCGCGAATGTTTAAAAAGTAAGCACCAACAATCAGTACCGATGCAATCCAACCCAATATTTCAATCAACAGCTCCATCATCATTTTTCAATTTATACAAGGGGCAAAAAATGCCCGGCAATACAGCCAGGCATGGTACAATTCATGTTTTACTGGTTTAGCCAATCGCCTGTGCCAAATCATCAATCAAATCATCTGCATCTTCTATACCCACACTCAAGCGAATGAGTGTATCGCTGAGGCCGTTTTTCAGCCGCTCTTCACGGGGAATAGAAGCATGCGTCATGCTGGCGGGATGGTTGATCAAACTCTCAACACCACCCAGGCTCTCGGCTAATGAAAACAGCTTTGTGCTGCTCAAAACCCGGCGGGCTTCATCCATACTATCATCCTTCAATTCAAAACTAATCATGCCGCCATAGCCACGCATTTGCTTTTTGGCAATAGCATGGTTGGGATGATCATCAAAACCGGGCCAATACACCTGCCCTACTTTAGGATGCTGGCGCAACCAATGCGCTATTTTCTCGCCATTCTCGCAATGGCGCTGCATGCGTATGTGTAATGTTTTAATACCCCGCAATACCAAAAAACAATCCATGGGCCCGGGCACAGCACCGCAGCTTTTTTGTATGAAATACAATTGGTCTTTGAGTGCCGCATCGTTCATTACCAGGCACCCTTGTATTACATCGCTGTGGCCGCCCAAATATTTGGTAGCACTGTGCATCACTATATCCGCACCCAAATCGAGTGGATTTTGCAAGTAGGGTGATGCAAAGGTATTGTCTACACAAAGCAGCACACCGTTAGCTTTTGCAATAGTACTTACCGCAGTAATATCCGTAATGTTCATCAGCGGATTGGTTGGCGTTTCTGTCCAAATGAGTTTGGTATTGGCATTGATATGCGCCTTAATGTTATCGGCCTGCTGCATGTTTACATAATGAAAACGAATACCAAACTTTTCATACACTTTGGTAAACAGGCGATAGGTACCGCCATACATATCATTGGCGCAAATGACTTCGTCGCCGGGCTGCAGCAATTTCATCACCGCATCGGTAGCTGCTACGCCACTGCTAAAGGCAAGGCCGAAATTTCCGTTTTCAATTTCCGCATAGGCAGCCTCCAGCGCAAAGCGGGTGGGGTTTTGGCTGCGGGCATATTCGTAGCCTTTGTGGTCGCCGGGTGCGGCCTGTACATAGGTAGATGTTTGATAAATGGGCGTCATAATGGCGCCGGTAGAAGGATCCGGTTCGGCACCGGCATGTATCATTTTGGTGGCAAGCTTCATGGTGTATGATTTGGAACTGCAAATATGCTGCATTTGGCCACGTGCCCGCCACCGGCTGATGACTATCATATTTTAAGTGTGACGAAGGTTACAGATTTGCACAGGCAACTGCTGCTACTTTGTACAAGCATATGCCAGCATACCGATGGCTTGCCTGTTTAAACTCCATCGAGCTATGAAACATTTTTTTATTGCTATTGCGTCAATATTGTTTGCTGTAGCCTGCAAGCAACCGGCACCTGCAACCGTTGCAGCAAGTACACCACTCAAAAAAGTAATGGATGGTAATGCCCGTTTTGCCGCAGTTCATCCTATTCACCCAGATGAGAGTGCCAACCGCACCCATGAAATTGCCGAAGGGCAGCATCCGTTTGCAGTGGTCATTGCATGCTCAGACAGCCGCGTAGCACCCGAACTTATTTTCGATGAAGGGCTTGGCGATTTGTTTGTTATCAGAACAGCAGGCAATATCATCAGCGAAGTAGAACTGGGCAGTGTAGAATATGCAGTAGAACACTTACACGTGCCACTGGTGATAGTAATGGGGCACGAACGCTGTGGCGCAGTAGAAGCCATGCTAAGTGGTGCATTGCCTCACAATCACATCAAAAGCATTATTGATAGCCTGCGCAATGAATCAGAAATAAAAGCCATACCAGTGAATGATGAACAACGCTTGGCCCATTGTGTAGAAGCCAATGTACGGCATGGTGTAAAAGAACTGTTGACACAATCAACAGTAATTCAGGAAGCACTGCACAACGGTAAGCTGCAAGTAGTAGGAGCTCACTACGACTTAGACGACCGCAAGGTGCGTATCATTACAGAACAATAAAATTCATCCTTTATTTAGCAGCGTACTTAATGGGCAACAATGCTTTTTGATTGTCCCAGAGTATTACCAGATTGCCGCTATTGTCGAACACCATGGTAAAAAATTCTACCACTGCTTCTGCATTGGCTACGTTGATGCTGGTACGTAGTACGTCTTTTTTTTTGTCGTAGCTGAAAGCGCCCCAGGCATCTACTCCTTTATTAAAAATAATGGTCCACTGGCCTGCTTGAGGAATGCAAAAAAGGGCATACTTCCCTTTGGGCAGTTTGGCTTTACCAATGGTTACTTCTTTATAAAATTCAATTTCGGTACACTCGTTGGCACCCAACCGCCACAGCTCATTGTACTTTACTACATCACCAAAAATGGTACGGCCATTTTTTTGCGGCCTGCTGTATATTACCCTTGCATGAGGAGTAGCCGGTGCCTTTTTGGTTTGAAACTTCAGAATAGGATAGCCATGCGGATGATACGAAACATCCAAAGGTGACTTATCGGGTTCGGTAATTTGTAACTGTGCCGAAGCCGACAATGCAAAAACAATGGCCAACAACATACTGCCTATTCCCTTCATGATATATCTCATTTACTTCAAAAGTAATGGCTTGCAACTTTGTATATGCCACCAAAAATGTAAAAATCATGTTACCCAATCTCAACTATGTAACAGCTTCGGCTGCATTGCAGGCTATACAAAGCGGCCACAGAGTATACATTCATGGTAGTGCTCAAACACCGCTGCATTTGCTATCAGAACTGGCCAAGCACAAAGACAGGCTGCACAATGTTGAGCTCGTTTTCATAACTGTGCAGGGCGATATAGTAGTGGACAAACCTGAGTTTGAAGGTCATTTCAACATCAATTGCATGTTTGTGAGTGAGTCGGTACGCCTGGCAGTAAATGAAGGCCGTGCCGATTTTATTCCCGTATTCCTGAGCGATATACCCGACTTGTTTAATAGTGTGATGCCTGTAGATGTAGCACTGGTACAGGTTTCGCCACCCGATGAGCATGGCTATTGCAGCCTTGGTGCTTCGGTAGACATTGCCCGCAGTGCCGTAAATACTGCTGGTTGCATTATTGCACAAATCAATCCACGTGTGCCCCGCACCCATGGCGATGGTATGGTACACTACAGCCGCTTTACTCACATGGTGTGGCACGAAGCCGAGCTGCCACAAATTGATTACAGTGCTAAAACCGGTGCCGATGAACTGCGCATTGGAGAACTCATAGCGGGGATGATTGAAGATGGCAGCACTTTGCAAATGGGTATTGGCACCATACCCGATGCTGTGCTGAAATGCCTTGGCAATCATAAAAACCTCGGCGTACACACCGAAATGTTTAGCGATGGCATTGTACCGCTGGTGCAAAAAGACATCATCAACAATCGTTGCAAACGCATTCACCCCAACAAATCGGTTACCGGTTTTGCTGTAGGCACCAATCTCTTGTACGATTATGTAAACGACAATCCCAGCTTTGCCTTTCTCGATATTGATTATGTAAATGACCCGCATGTTATCCGGCGCAATCCTAAAGTAGTGGCCATCAACAGTGCCATTGAGATAGACATTACCGGACAGGTGTGTGCTGATAGCATTGGCACCCGTCAGTTTAGCGGCATTGGTGGCCAAATGGATTTTATGCGTGGTGCAGCCCTGAGCGAAGGTGGCAAACCCATTATTGCCGTTACCAGCCGGTCGGCCAAAGGCATTGCCCGTATTGTACCATTTTTAAAACCCGGGGCCGGTGTGGTCACCACCCGTGGCCATATACATTACGTAGTTAC
>JADLHL010000255.1 GCA_020848815.1 Chitinophagaceae bacterium
CCATCGTCGGTACCGGCAGGTGCGGGCAGGGGTGCTGCGGCGGCCTGCTTCAGTTGCATGAGCTGTTGTGCTTTTTGAATGGCCTTGTACACCCGTTCTTTTTGAATGGGTTTTAAAATGTAATCAATGGCTTCTACATCAAACCCTTCGAGTGCATAACCGGGGTGCGATGTAATGAACATAAACATGGGTTTTACCTGCAGGCTGCGGGCCAGCTCAAGCCCGGTAAGGCCCGGCATTTCTACATCGAGCAGTGCCAGGTCTACCGCATTTGTTTGCAAATATTTCAGGGTTTCAAAAGCATCTTCAAACACGGCGGCAATGTGCACATCCGTCATGGGCGAAAGTATCAACCGCAAATACTCCCGAAATACAGGATCGTCGTCGGCTATCACTATGGTCATTGGCTTCTGGCTCATGCTTCACGGTTTTAATGAACAATGCCGGCATATTATACACCGTCATTTACATATCCATTTACTGGTTTAATAGAATGTCGCTTCCAAAAATACATGCTGGCTGCTATTTTCGAAGTCCAAACATCACCCATCAACTGTTTCCACTCACCAACACGCTGAAGCATCTGAAAAACCCTTAAACGATCTTCCCCCCACTCTGGCCCCATGGAAACTGTTTCAACCACATTGCCCCATGGGCTATTTTAAAGCTGCTGCATTCTTGTAGCAGCTTTTTTTGTGCAGGCTTGTGATGGCTTTGCATATTATCTTCCCGCCTCAACCTGCTTGTTCATTTTTTGTAAAAAACTATCTGTGCTATGCGTAGCTGGATTACCCGCACCCTGGTGGTGCTATCTGTTGTAATGGTGTTGTATGTAGCCGGGCCTTCGCCCAAACAGCCGGTGTACAACATTGCCTTGCCCAATGTACCCACGGCTGCTGCACTGCCTGCATTTGTGCAACAAATGGAAGCACAACACAAACTAAAACCCAACAACGAAGCCCGTATAGTTTGGTACAACGACAGCCTGCAGCAACGGACCGAGTATGCACTGGTGTACCTGCATGGGTTTAGTGCCAGCCAGGAAGAAGGCAACCCTACGCACCGCGATATAGCCAAAGCATTGGGTGCCAACCTGTATCTGGCCCGCCTCGACCAGCATGGTGTAGATACCGCCGCCCCACTGCTACACTACAGCCCCGAAGGCCTGTGGCAATCGGCACAAATGGCATATGCCATTGGCAAGCAGTTGGGTAAAAAAGTCATCTTGATGGGCACCAGCACCGGCGGCTCGGTGGCATTGCAATTGGCCGCAACTTATCCGGAGATTGCAGGGCTTGTGTTTATATCGCCCAACATTCGCATCAACGACCCCAATGCGTGGATGCTCAACAACCACTGGGGCAAGCAAATAGCCGAGCTGGTAATTGGCAGCAATACACGTACCGTGACAGACGACCGGCCCATTTACAAACAGTACTGGAACTACGAGTACCGCATAGAAAGTTTGGTGGCCTTGCAGGAATATTTAGAAACGGCCATGGTGCCAACAACTTTTGCGAAAGTGAAGCAGCCCGTGCTCACACTCGCCTATTACAAAAACGAACAAGAACAAGACCCCGTGGTAAAAGTGAGTGCCATGCGAGACATGTATGCTTCACTGGGTACTGCTACTGATAAAAAACAGTTGGTTGAGTTAGCCACCACCGGCGACCATGTGCAGGGCTCACCCATTAAAAGCAAAGATGTAGCCGCCGTACAACGAGAAGTGAAACGCTTTTTGCAGGAAGTGATGGGGATAGCACTAACACAATAATGCAGAGACACAGATGGAGGCGAATGGTCACGAATGACACGAATTAATTCGGTAGGCATGGATACTAATCTATAAAAAGCAATGATGCTGATGTCACCACCTCCATCGGCGAGAGATATCCCGAATAAACATGACTATTACTTCACGGTATGAGTGCTATCATATTCAATTCTTAACCATAAAGAATCCTTAGCTGGTTTAGAAATATCATATAGAAACAGGAAATCCTTTTTGCCAGTTGTTTTGGGCAAACTGTCGTAACAGGCATAATGAAAACGTTGCACATCCGACCTGCCTGAAAAATCCGTGAAAAAGATTGTGTCTGATTTTTTATGCCAGTCGCCTTCTAAACTTGAAATACCGAAACAAACACTTTGCAGTTTGAAGTGACCGTTGGGAAATAATTTTAGCACTGTAGTACAATTGGCCGCCCCCTCTCTACCGGCTACCAACACTGGTTTTCCCATAAAACGTTCAATGGAAAGGTTGCCATTGAAATACAGATACGAAACCATAAATGCCAAAGCCAACCATGCTGATTGTATATAATGCCACTTCGTTCTACCCAGCGGTCCAAGCATATTAAGGATCAGGTACAGGAATCGCAGTAACAATACGCCGCTTAACAGTGTTAGACCTATCATGATATAAAACGCATGCCAACCCAACCATGGCTCCCAAAAATCACTGGTAAGCATGGCCAACATGCAGCAGATTGCAGCTTTTACCCACGATTGTTTCCATGCTATAAAAAATTCACGTATCATGTGTTTATGAAAATACTGCGATTGAGAATACTTAACCCAATAATTTATATGGCAGCTTCTGCAGGCAAATATGACTCAAACCTGTAGATTGGAATACTAACGTTACGTATTCATACCCACTTTTCGGCAGGCACCTTTCCCTGCCATAAAAAATCCTTACCGGCTTAGCGACGTTGCGTTGAAAAAAGTAGCGGGGCTTCCTGTTTTTTCAATAGGTTTATTCCCATGAAAAAGAAAATGCTGTTTGTGGTATCCCTACTATTTGGCTTGCTGCTTATTAATGGTGGCCTCAACAAATTTTTCAACTACATGCCAGTGCCGCCCGATATGCCTGCGGAAGTAATCAAAGATGGCATGGCACTGGTAGAAATTGAGTGGTTGATGCCCTTGATTGCTGTGGCAGAAATTGTGGGTGGTGTACTTCTCCTGTTTGCCCGCACCAGAGCCTTGGGTGCCTTGGTGGTTTTTCCGGTAATGGTTGGCGTATTGCTCACCCATATTTTCACCGCCCCCAGTGGATTGCCCATTGCATTGGTTATTTGGGTTTGTCTTGCCTGGATTATGTATGAAAACCGGGAGAAATACCTCGGTTTGCTGAAAGCATAAATACATATTCCGTTTGCGCATGCATCAGCATATTTTTGAAAACATTCAAGGCTCACACTTACTCATCTACCTATGAAATTCTTCCTGTTTATTGTGTCCTGCATTTCTGTTGGTTTTATTACTGCGCAACCTGCTGCAAGCATTAAAGATGGTTCTTTATACTACGAAACACCCATAGCCTACGAAGCCATGCATGTAGCGCTGGCCCTTACTGATACCAATATTTATAGTGGCAGCATGAATGTGCATGCCTCTGTGCTTGACACCGGTAGTGCTTACTACAAAGAAGTGCAGCAGCATTTTCATGCACAGCGAAGCCATCCGCTGGTACAGGAGCTAAACGAGGCACTGCGCAAAGATTTGCTGCGCTATGCACAAAATATTAAACTGGCTTATAACAGTAGTTGGCAAAATGGTGAACTCAAAGAAAACAATGTGTATCCATTACCCATGAAGCTGCTCTATCAATCACAAAGCGTCAGCCGGAAACTACTGGAAGACTTTATACAAGCCAGCCAATTTGAAGCATTTTACACAGCCCATTTTGATGCCTACATAGCCGCGTTGCAAAAAGTAAAAACCATGTCCAATGTACATGGGCAGCAGCTGTGGCTGGAGCAACAATTTGGCAGCAGGTATCAACAATATTTTATAGTAGTGAGTCCGCTGATGGGTAGTACGCATTTCACCAACAGAATGCGCATCAACAAACAGGAAAGTTGCATTATGTATGTGGCCGATGCCAAAAAATATGCCGATAGCAACAACGCTGTTTATAAAGCTTTTTACACCGGCATAGTAATGACAGAAATTGATCACAATTATGTAAACCCCGTCAGTGACAAAGTAGAAAAGGAACTGGAAAAAATAATGGGTGACCAAAACAGAAGTCATTGGATAAAACCCAATGGCGTTGGACAATATTACAGCACCGGTTACAAAGTTTTCAACGAATACATGACCCATGCTGTGTACCTGCTGTACACGGCCACCCTGCTGGATGCCAACAGCCAGCAGCAAGTGGAAGCCCGCAGAATTCAACTGATGTCATCCGGTAGAGGCTACTATCGTTTTGAAGCATTTTATAAGCAGTTGCAACAACTATTTACACAACAACCGACTACAGTAGAAAGCCTTTACCCTGCCATGCAACAATGGTGCCGCCAACAGGCACAGCATGTTCAGTAAATCACCTTCGTTGGGGTTGGCAGTGATAACTGCCCATAAGCAAGGATACCAACCGATAAAAAAAGATTTTGTTACAGGTGAAAAACCTGCAACAGCTTTCTTCGCTCCCTGCTTTCCCTGCGGTAAAAATCCTTTGCGGCTTTGCGCCTTTGCGTTGAAACAAAAATGTTGCAGGTAATAACAGCTGCAACGGCAAAAAAATCACCCTCAGTATTCATTGCCTTGCTGTCTTTTGTACCAGAGCCTTTCATTAATCCCGAGTTGGTTATCGGTGCTTTATTTGAAAGGCTCTTTTTTTGTCACTATTGCACCAACTGTTCGTCTACCTCAATATTCATGCAGGCTTAAAATCGAAAAAAGGATACTTCTCTTCTTCATCTATCAAGCTTATTTCCTCTATATACCAACGATTGTTGGCCAGTACAAAAAGCACCTCGTAGACATCGGTATACGTGGCCTCAGGTTTTGTAAACCCTACCAGTAACGTTGCCTGATCTTTTTTCAGCTTGCTGTTTTTTACTTCTATATTTCCCTGAAAGGATTGAAGGTCGCCAAATGCGGCGCCAAGCCACGTTCGGCCTGCTGTTACACAATATTGTTGCAATAAATGTTTGTAGCTTTTTTCAATAGTTGCCCAATCATTTTTGTGACTACGATCCCATTGCGTTGCAAAGTTGTTCCAAGCTTTATGATCTTGTATAAAGCCTTTGAATACAGCCTCCGGGCTCATTCCTGTAAAGTCTTTTTTGGGCAATTCAAATTGGCTATGCGCATTCAAAAAACAAAACATTGTCATGAAAAGTAAAATAATAACCCGCATGATGTATACAATTAAAAACACCCGAAACTACAAGCTTCGGGTGTTTATTGAAAAGGATTTCTGTTTACGCTATTTAATCTCCTTCATCAACTCCGCTACCGCTGCTTCCAGCTGCTGGTCTTTGCCTTTGTTTACCTGGTTGTATTCGTTCATCAGTTTGATGTCGGGTTCGGTTTGGAAGTTCTCCAAATATTTACCACTGCCATCCATCATGCGAACGCCCATGGGTACGGTGCCCCAGCGGGTTTGTCCGTCTTGCAGAATTTCCCAACCGGCAAAAGAGCAAGTACCTGGTACCGGCATGCCCACCAGCTTGCCCAGCTGCAGGTATTTGTAAGCAAATGCATAGCAATGACCATCGCTATAGTTGGCCTCATTGGCCAGGCTGATGCTGGGTTTGTTCCAACGGAAAGTAGGTTCGTAGTTAGACACTTCTTTGTCGTTGCTGTATTCCATAAACCGCTTACCGCTCAGCCACATAGTAAGGTCGGCCACCAAATCGCCACCGCCATTGTTGCGGGTATCTACCACCAGCGCCTTGCGACCAGCATATTTACCCATGGCTTCCTCAATAGCGGTCCGGTAGGCACCATCGTTCATGCCGGGTACATGAATGTAGCCCAGCTGCCCGTTGCTGAGGCGGTCTACTTCATCGGCATTGCGTTTTACCCAACGCTTGTACAGCAGACCGTTTTCTTCGCCCATGC
>JADLHL010000256.1 GCA_020848815.1 Chitinophagaceae bacterium
GAAGGGTCTGTTTTCAGCGTACGTATTCCGCTGCTGCAAACGGACGTGGCATAGCGGTTATACGGTAGGTTTTGTAGAAGGGCGCATCCGCAAAAGCCTTGCTACCCGAACATTAACAGGCTCCTCCGCCCGAAAATAACTACCTTCAACGCATTCTGAAGAACCATGACCGGAGGAAGATTCCGTAATCAGGGGCTTACAAACAACAGAATTTTTTTACATGAGCAGATCACAGGATTCGTGGAACAAAAGAGAACGAGAAAAAAAGAAGCAGAAAGAAAAGCAAGACAAAGCCGAGAAAAAAGCCGAACGCAAGCAGCAGGGCACTCGGGGTGTTGATGAAATGATGGCCTACATTGATGAAAATGGCAACATCGTTGACTCTCCGCCCGATCCTACCCGCAAAGTAGAAGTGAAGCTGGAAGACATCGTCATTGGTGTTCCCAAAAAATCGGAAATGGATGAAGCCGACAACCTGCGTACTGGAATCGTAAGCTTTTTCAACGAAGCCAAAGGATTTGGATTCATCAGAGACCTGCAAACTCAAGAAAGCATTTTTGTACACATCAACGCCTGTGCCGACAGAATAGGCGAAGGCAACAAAGTGCAGTTTGAAGTAGAACGTGGCCCACGTGGCCTACAGGCAGCCCAGGTAAAACTGGCCCTATAATACTTTCCGTTTTTTACAGCATATCTTTTCATTACGGTCGGCGTATCCTTACGTCGGCCGTAATTTTTTTGAGCCCCAAGCAGCAGGAAACACAATCTTCACAAGCCTTTTCGGCCAAATGCCTGTACCTTCGCCGCCATTTTACACCGGGCCCTTCATTGAAGGACAAATCCGGGTCATTTTTTTGAACCATAACCAAGCATCCCTGTCAGGGGGACGAGAGAGGTTACTTTTATGCAAATCCGCAACATCGCCATTATTGCCCACGTAGACCATGGCAAAACAACACTGGTAGACAACATCATCCGCAGCTCCAAGGTTTTCCGCGACAATCAGGAAGCCGGTGAACTCATTATGGACAGCAACGATCTTGAAAAAGAACGAGGCAGTACCATTTTTTCGAAAAACATGAGCGTAGTGTACAAAGACGTGAAAATCAACGTGATTGACACGCCTGGTCACGCCGACTTTGGTGGCGAAGTAGAGCGGGTACTCAAAATGGCCGACGGTGTTATCCTGCTGGTGGATGCCTTTGAAGGCCCCATGCCACAAACACGTTTTGTACTGCAAAAGGCCCTGCAGCTCAACCTGCACCCCATTGTAGTTATCAATAAAGTAGACAAGCCCAACTGCCGCCCCGACGAAGTACACGATGCGGTGTTTGAACTCTTCTTCAACCTCGACGCTACCGAAGAGCAGCTCAACTTCCCTACCTTCTATGGTAGTGGTAAAAACGGCTGGTTCAACGATAGCCTCACTCCAACGGACAACATATTGCCGCTGATGGATGGCATTCTGAAGCACGTGCCCGAACCAAAAATTCAGGAAGGCACTTTGCAAATGCAGATTACCAGCCTCGATTACAGCAGCTTCCTCGGTCGTATTGCCATTGGCAAAGTAGCCCGTGGTATCATTAAAGAAAACCAACCCTTCAGCCTGGTGCAGGCCGATGGCAGCATTAAAAAACAACGTATTCGTGAGCTCTATGTGTTTGAAGGCATGGGCAAGCGAAAAGTGACAGAAGTATATCCCGGCGACCTTTGCGCTGTGGTAGGTGTAGAAGGTTTCAACATTGGCGATACCATTGCCGATTTTGAAAACCCCGAAGCCCTGCCCATCATCAGCGTGGATGAGCCTACCATGAGCATGCTGTTCAGTATCAACAACTCACCCTTCTTTGGTAAAGACGGCAAGTTTGTAACCAGCCGCCACCTGCGTGACCGCCTGATGAAGGAAACCGAAAAGAACCTGGCCCTGCGGGTAAAAGATACCGATAGTGCCGACTCTTTCCTAGTATATGGTCGTGGTATTCTGCACCTGGGTGTACTCATCGAAACCATGCGCCGCGAAGGCTACGAACTCACCGTAGGCCAGCCGCAGGTATTGGTAAAAGAAATTGATGGCCACAAAAATGAACCTTACGAATCGCTGGTAGTGGATGTGCCCGAAGAGTTTGCTTCTAAAGTAATTGACCTGGTTACCCGTCGTAAGGGCGAACTGCATGTGATGGAAACCAAGGGCGAAATGCAGCACCTCGAATTTGAAATTCCCAGCCGCGGTTTGATTGGCCTGCGTACCAACATGCTGACCGCTACTGCCGGCGAAGCTGTAATGGCGCACCGCTTTCTCGATTACAAGCCTTGGAAAGGACCCATCCCCGGTCGTAACAACGGTGTGATGCTGGCCAAAGAAGCTGGTTCTACCACTGCCTACTCGCTGGATAAACTGCAGGATCGTGGTTTCTTCTTTGTAGACCCCGGTGAAGATGTATACGCCGGTATGATTATTGGCGAAAACAACAAGCCTGGCGATTTGATTGTAAACCCCAATGAAGGCAAAAAGCTCACCAACCACCGTGCCAGCGGTAGCGATGCAGCTACCAGCATTGCCCCCAAAACGCTGCTCACTTTGGAAGAGTGTATGGAATACATTCAGCAGGATGAGTGCATTGAAGTAACACCCAACTTCATAAGGATGCGCAAAGTGATTTTGGATGAACACGAACGCAA
>JADLHL010000257.1 GCA_020848815.1 Chitinophagaceae bacterium
GCCAATACCTGCGTGTACAGGGCCAACAAGGCCACACAGGCGAGCAATACTTTTCTCATACGAGTGTTGCAGTTTAGAAATGAAGGGGAAATATACAGCCGTTTAGACGATGAATCATCAGCTACCTATTGGCACATTCCATGCTACACATGGTATTTGAAATACATGTATGGGGCTGTCAGCTGCAGTGCTGCTATGTAGCTGTAGTTCCCGCCGTCCTCACTACTCCTCGCCTCGCCTAAGGCGAGGCTGCGGGGTAGTGTCGTCCGTCGGGCAGCCCGTCGGCAGTGTGCTACTATCCACTTTCTGTCGCAGGCCTCCCGGCCTGTGACAGACGGTTACTCGTCATCAGGCAAAAGTCTTCACCAATTCATGTGCAAGGTTGTGTTATACTATTTCGCCCCTTCAGGGCTTTGCTACTCATCACTTTCTTTTTGTACCACGGGCTATCACCCGTGGCTATCGTTATTACGCCCCTTCGGGGCTGCAACAAGAACAATCAATTGCATCAATCAACATCCGTTCAAATCCGTTTTATCCTTCTAATCCGCGTCCCAATAATTCGTATCAAAAAATCTGTGCATCTGCGGCAATGAATTTTACACGCATCGTTTTGCAGCAGCAGTAACACATCGTCGCATGCCCGGAGGCCTGCAACAGTAACATCATCCACGAAAACCCGTATATATCCGTGTATCTCCGCGTCCCAATAACTCGTATCAAAAAATCTGTGCATCTGCGACAATGAATTTTACATGCATCGTTTTGCAGCAGTAGTAACACATCGTCGCAGGCCGGGAGGCCTGCGACAGCAAAATCATCCGTGAAAATCCTTCTTTATCCGCCAAATCCGCGTCCTATTCAGCCGTTTCCTGTTTACCTTTAAAGCAAGTTATACTTCATGCAATCCTTTGTTCATCCGCAGTCTGTTATGCGCCGCATTTGGGGCAACAGCGATACCATCCTCTTCATCTTTGCCGGTGCTGCCGCAGAGTTTGCGTTGAATAAAGCCGTTGACTGGTTGTACTTCACCGGCAAGCTGCCGAAAGATCCTTTGGGCCGTTTGTTTTCTACGGTGCAGTATGCCCGATGGATTATTTTCTCGCCCCACGACAAAGCCACACAGGCCATTCAGCAAATGCGCCACATACATGCAGCCGTCGAAAAAAGCCGTGGCGATACTATTCCTGACTGGGCCTACCGCGATGTACTGTACATGCTCATTCATTATTCCATTGCTGCTTTCGAACTCCTCGAACGACCATTGACCGATGATGAAAAGGAAGAAGTGTATGACGTGTTTTACAGAGTAGGCGTTGGTATGGGGCTTACACAACTACCGCAGGATTATGCAAACTGGTTGCCATCAAGAGAAGCACACCTGAATGCCGATTTGCAGCGCAGCCATTACACCGACGATTTGTTTGTGCAATACAAAAAACACTTGGGTGGTATTCGCTACACGGTGCTAAAGGCAGGCCAGCAAATGGTAGTACCTGCACAAGTAAAAGAGTTGCTGGGCTTACCCAAATATTCTTGGTTGGGCCCGGTGGTGCCGCTGTACAAATTCAGCCGGCTGCTGCACCTGGACGGGCTCATCAAACACCTGCTGTTGCCCGCTGCATATAAGGCGCAAATTAAGGCACTCAATCAGCCAGAAGAGAAAAGATAACGGCTTTCTATTGCTGCTAAACTGCCTCGCCAAACGTTAATAAATTATTGTCGGGGTCGAGCAATGAAAATTCTTTTTGCCCCCAAGGCTTTGTAGCTAAAGCGCCATTCGGATGAATGGCAACACCGGCTGCTATCCATTGCTGGTAAAGGCTTTCAATATCGCTGCAACGGATATACACCTGACCATAATTGTCGGATGGCTCCAGTGTCGGGTGTTCAAAAAAGTGAATTTCAATGTCTTCTTTTTGCAACATCAGATAACCGGGATAATCGTGGCTGCCCATGGTGGTAAATCCAAGTTGTTGTGTGTAGTAAGCCAGCGTAGCTGCTTTGCTGCGCATAGGCAATTTTGGGTGTATAGCATTGAGCATGCTGCAAGTTTTTTGCTGAATAATGAAAGTCCGTTGTGTTGTATCAACAGCCATGTATTCTAATAATCGGAATACGCTGTCGGGCGTAAAAAATAAATATCAATGTGCGACACATTGCCTTTGTAAAAGGGCATTGATGACAATGTTTTCCATTGTGCGTCGGCTACAAATTGTTTCCAGTGTTCCTGCCTGTCGGCCATATTGTTGAAGCTGGTTATGTACATCAGGTTGGGCATTTTGCTGCCCGCAATAACATCGCCATAAAAAATAGCATTGAACTGCAGTCGTTTGAACAAGCCAATTTCATCGCCTTCATTAAACATGTGCACTTTGTTTCGGTACAAAGCTTCGGTGCTGCTTTCATAACTGCGTAGTTCGTATACCCGTTCACTGCGTGGTCCTGTCAGGTTGGGCATTACCAATCCTTCCGACATAGCAAATGCTTGCAGTAAAATGGTTTCTTTTCTGTCGTATGCTGTTTGTTGTTGCTCATGGTTCAGCCAGGTAGCAGCCAATGTTGTGTATGGTTTGTGTTGCAGCATTTTTGCAGGTAGTTGCAACAATGCTTCGGTATTTTTTGCCGCCAACAATACGTATAGTTTTTTTACAGCAGCAGTATCGTTGGCAATGGCTTTAAACACACCTACCGATGCAAAGCCCAAGGCATGAGCGGTAGGTACAAAAGCATTTTGCAGGTATTGCTCCAGCACTTGCTCTTGAGTCTGATTGGAATAGCTGTATACATTCAGCTGAAAATAGCGGCTGGCTTTCGGTTGCGCCATGGCTACACTCACTGTTAACAACAGGCAGAGCAATGCATTCCATTTCATGGTCAATATTTTGACTAAGTTAATGGAAGCCTGCTCGATGGAATTGCAAATGATTATGCTTTTATTTCAGCTTTCAATAATGGGGCGAGCTGTTCAAATTTTTGCTTGTATGCCCGAATGTTTTTTTTGCAAAAAGCCAACTTGGCTCTGCCTATGCTATTGCGACTGTAAATGCCAGCCAGCCCTTGAATAGTCCACCGGTAGTTGCGCTGATTGCGTTTGTACCATTCTTTTATGTAGGGCTTCCCCTCAGGAAAAATGAAATACTGCGGCTGCCGGATGCAATGATAACTATGCGGATATGCAGTGGCGGCTTCGGCCCATTGCAACATTGGTATTGGCTCTGTAAAGGCGGCGGGGTCAAGTATCCACCAGTATAGTTTGGCTTGCTCCAATACGGGCACAGCCACCGCCACATGATAGTTCCAATTATTGAGCAAACCGCCAACATAGCCTTTGTGCAAAAAAGCGGCACCAAATACCCAGCTTTTGGCATGCGGTATGCCGGCTTTTTCCAGCAGTAGCGATGTGGCTTCGGCACGGGCTTCACAAAAATTGTGCTGCCGGTGCCAACCAAAAATGCGTTGGGTGGCCAGCCACTTAAAAATGCGCTGTGCATCGGCTGGTTGTAGCGGCACAATATCAGCAATCCTGTCGCTGAGGAAATAGTCGTACAGGCTCAGCGAAAGTGGTTGTTGCATGGCAGCAAGATACACGGATGATTTGGTTCGGGCGTTGCTAAGTATGCATGATGGCGAACTCCTTTTTTTGCTGATGCTCATTTGCTCTATCAAAGCCAATAAAAAAAGCTACGCATCAGCGTAGCTTTTTAATATCAACAGCAATAGCTGTCCGTTATTTCATTTCAAAGCTTTCCAAAAACTTGGTGTTGAAATCACCCGCTTTGAATTGTTCGTTTTTCATGAGTTGCAAGTGGAAAGGAATGGTGGTTTTAATGCCATCAATCACATATTCACTCAAGGCTCTGTACATGGTGTCAATGGCTTCATCACGGGTGCGGGCAATGGTGATGAGCTTGCCAATCATGCTGTCGTAGTAAGGCGGAATAGTGTAGCCGGCATACACGTGGCTATCCACCCTTACACCATGGCCACCCGGTGTGTGCAGCACGGTAATTTTACCGGGGCTTGGGCGGAAATCGTTGTACGGATCTTCTGCATTGATACGGCACTCAATGGCATGCATGGTGGGTTCGTAATCACGGCCGCTGATGCGTATGCCTGCAGCAATTTTGATTTGCTCTTTTATCAAATCGAAATTGATGACTTCTTCGGTTACGCAATGCTCTACCTGAATACGGGTATTCATTTCCATGAAGTAGAAATTGCGGTGCTTGTCTACCAGGAATTCGATAGTGCCTACCCCTTCGTAGTTGATGGCTTGTGCGGCCTTCTTTGCAGCTTCGCCCATGGCTTTGCGCAGCTCGGGTGTCATAAAAGGTGAGGGGCTCTCTTCCACCAGTTTTTGGTGACGGCGCTGAATAGAGCAATCTCTTTCGCTGAGGTGGCACACGGTACCAAACTGGTCGCCGGCTACCTGTATTTCAATGTGGCGGGGTTCTTCTACAAACTTCTCCATGTACACGCCATCGTTTTTGAAGGCGGCCAGGGCTTCGGCTTTCGCTGTGTTGTAGGCCCGTTCCATTTCATCTTCCTGCCATACTACCCGCATGCCCTTGCCACCGCCACCGGCAGTCGCTTTCAGGATGACAGGATAGCCCACCGTGTTTTTGGCCAGATCGTAAGCCTGTTCGAGACTTTCGAGCAAACCGTCGCTGCCGGGAATAACGGGAACGCCGGCTTTAATCATGGTTTCCTTTGCCGTGATTTTATCACCCATGGCCCTGATTTGATCTGGCGGCGGGCCAATAAATTTGATGCCATTCTGTGCACAGATTTCTGAGAAAAGGGCATTTTCGGCGAGGAATCCATAGCCGGGATGTATGGCATCAGCATTGGTGATTTCTGCTGCCGCTATGAGGCGAGGCATGTTGAGGTAGCTGTCGCTGCTTTGGGGTTTGCCAATGCAAACGGCTTCGTCGGCAAACTTTACATGCAGTGAATCTTTATCGGCAGTAGAGTATACAGCTACTGTACGGATGCCCATTTCGCGACAGGTGCGAATGATGCGCAAGGCAATTTCGCCGCGGTTGGCAATTAATATTTTTTTAAACATGCGCTTAAATATGCTAATGTGAAAATGTGCCAGTGTTCCTGCGTGATGCAGCGTTTACGTCAACAATAATGTAGCAATACGACAGCGGAGAAGTTGAGGCATTTATGCTGAATTTTTGCTGCTTACCAATGATGTGAAACAACCAATAAGGAAAAAAATCCGGATGAATATTTGCCTTTAGTTGTTATCACTTTTTAAACGGCTACTATGGCACTAATCTTCTTTTGGTGAAGGATGTCAGCTTTATTTTCTGCGATTAGCTGCTGGTAGAGAGCTGAAGGAAGTTTTGGGAATCAGTGTTATGCTGGTTCTACCAAAAACAGCGGCTGATCGTACTCTACCGGGCTGGCGTCTTCTACCAGTACTTTTACGATTTTGCCTTTTACTTCACTTTCAATTTCGTTGAAGAGTTTCATGGCTTCAACAATGCATACTACTTTACCAGGAGCTACTTCGTCGCCAATGTTTACAAACGATGGTTTATCTGGACCAGAGCTTCTGTAGAAAGTGCCAATCATTGGGCTTTTGATAGTAACGGTGTTGGCGGCAGGGGCAGCAGGGGCTGTAGTTGGTGCCGGTGCTACGGCAGGGGCAGCGGGTGCAGGTGCGGGGGCAGCCACAGCAGGAGCAGCGTAGGCTACAGGGGCAGCCACTACCGTTTCTACTTTGTCTTCCTTTTGTTTGATGGTTACCTTAAAATCAGCTTCTTCGATGCTGATCTCAGCGATGTTGGTTTTGTTGATAATCTTCACCAAATCCTGAATGATTTTAATGTCCATACTGCAACGGTTAAAGATGAAAAAATATACCCTCTTTCAAAGGGTCGGCTAAAGTAAGGTAAGCAGTCGAAATGAGGCCATTTTTCATCATTTTACCTTGAAAATGGGGAAAAAACGGCCATTTTTAGTCAAAATCAATCGTTTTTGCACATTTGCCTTTTTTTGGGGAAAGCACAAAAAAAGAGCCCCACAAGAGGCTCTTTTTTATTTGAATCAGCTTTTAAGGAAAGCCGGAAATTATTCTTTAACCCGTTCTACGTATTCACCGGTTTTGGTGTTGATGCGAATCAGTTCACCTTCATTTACAAACAGGGGCACGTTTACGTTGGCACCGGTTTCTACGGTGGCGGGCTTCAGCGTACGGGTAGCGGTATCACCACGCAGGCCGGGTTCACTGTAAGTAACCCTTACCACAATTTTATCGGGGAGTTCCACACTCATGGGGCTTTCAGTTTCGGTGTTTACCAATACACTTACTTCCTGGCCGTCTTTCAAAAACTGAGGCGCATCTATCAGGGTTTCGGCAATGGCAATTTGCTCAAAGGTTTCCTGATCCATAAAGTTGTAGCCGGTATCATCTTTATAGAGGTACTGAAAACTGCGACGCTCAACACGTACGGGGTAAATGGTATCACCACTGTTCCATGTTTTTTCAATGCTGCGGTTGTTGTCTACACCTTGCAGTTTTGCCCACACTTTAGCGGCGGCACGGGCAGTTTTGTTTTCGCCAAATTCCACCACTTTATACAAGCTGCCATCGAGCTTGAGAATAATGCCACGACTGATGTCGGAAGTATTTGCCATAAAAAAGTTTTAAGCATGGAACCGGCTGTTGTTACCGGCTCTTGTGTTTGGGCGGCAAATATAGGTGAATGCTTTTCCACCAAAAACACCCTGCACTTATTTGGGCTGGTTTTCTGCAGGGCAATGGGTTTTAGCATTCTGTAAAGCCATCGGTTTGCTCCATGTTCATGTACATTTGGTGCTATGAAATACCTGATTCTTTGCCTCGGATTATTGTGCGGCGTAGCCGGTATGGCGCAGCCAAAACTCACTACCACTTTAAAAACGCAACAAACCATTCCTGCCGTACAGCTCACCAACCTCAGCAATCAGAGCTTTGCCGCCAATAAGGTACAGGCCCCCGGCAAAACATTGGCACTGGTGTACTTTAGTCCTACTTGCAGCCATTGTATTGAGTTTACAGAGAGTCTTACAGGAAAGTTGAAGCAGTTCAAGAATGTTCAGTTTCTGTTTGTATCGGCTTATCCATTAGCGGAAGTGAAAACTTTTGCTACATCCAAGGGCTTAACCAAAATGCCACAATTTACAATTGGTATGGACCCTCAGTTTTTACTCGGCGGCTTTTATGAGCTCAAAGAAATACCCAGCATTTTTGTGTATGGAAAAAACGGCAAGCTTAAAAAATCTTTCGACTCTAAAGTAAAAATGGAAGACCTCATTGTATCCGCAAACGAGTGAGTAAAATGAACGTCATTCCCTTGTAATATTAGTGGCTGCTCCATTGCTACCACCTACCTTTGCCGCGAAATTTGTTTTACCTCATTTATAAATCCAAACTATTATGAAAGTAACGGTTGTAGGCGCTGGTGCCGTAGGTGCTACCTGCGCTGATAACATTGCCCGCAGAGAACTGGCACACGAACTGGTATTGCTCGACATTAAAGAAGGATTGGCCGAAGGCAAGGCTCAAGACATGCAGCAAACTGCACAGCTCCTGGGTTTCGATACAAAAATTACCGGTAGCACTGCCGATTACAGCAAAACTGCCGGTAGCGATGTGGTGGTAATTACCAGCGGCATTCCACGCAAGCCCGGTATGACCCGCGAAGAACTGATAGGTACCAACGCCGGTATTGTAAAAGGTGTAGCTGAAAATATTCTCAAGTATAGCCCCGATGCGATCATTATTGTGATTAGCAACCCAATGGATACCATGACTTACCTGGCGCTACAAAGCACTGGTTTGGCCAAAAACAAAATCATTGGTATGGGCGGCACACTCGATAGCAGCCGTTTCCGCTATCAGCTGAGCCAACACCTCGGTTGCAGCGCCAGCGATTTAAACGCTATCGTTATTGGTGGCCATGGTGATACAACCATGATTCCGCTGATTAAGCATGCTACCTGGAACAGCATTCCTGTGAGCACACTGCTGAGCGAAGAGCAACAGCAGCAAGTTGTAGCCGACACCATGGTAGGCGGTGCTACATTGACCAAGCTTATTGGTACCAGTGCCTGGTATGCACCCGGTGCAGCAGGAGCCATGCTGGTAGAAGCCATCCTCCGCGACGAGAAGAAACTGCAAACCTGCTGCGTATACCTCAATGGCGAATATGGCCAGAAGGACATTTGCCTTGGCGTACCAGTTGTGATTGGTCGCAATGGTTGGGAAAAAATCGTTGAAATTGAACTGAGTGAAGAAGAAAAAGCCGCCTTTGCGAAGAGTGCCGATGCTGTTCGTAATATGAACGACGTGTTGAAAACGCTCTGATTTGGTTCAGACTTACAAAAGAAAACCGGTTGCCTTGGCAACCGGTTTTCTTTTTGCTTTATGCAGCCGAATGTTGATTGAAGCAACAGGCAGCAGGCTTTTACTTACTGCTTTGTTTGATTTTCAACAGCATGTTGGCCATCATGTGGTTGTAGTTGAGGGTAGCATTCATTTCTTCCAGCTGTTCGCTGAGTTTTTGCTGACCCAGTTGGCTAAACATGTTGGTCATGGTGCTTTGGAAGTTAAGCGTTCCTTTCAGTTCCTCATTTTCGTTGAACAAAGACATCAGTTGCTGCTTCAGCAACATGTTTTCTTCTTGCAATTGCTTCATTGAGAGGGCTGCACTTGTTTCAGCAGGAACCATTACAGTTGGTGTTGATTTAGTAGCGGCTTTACCATTATTGTCGTTGGCGAAAGTAAAACCAGTAAAACTTGTCATCAGAATCAGTGTGAAAATATAGCGTTTCATAACTAAGAATTTATTGCTTGTGTTGATGACACAAAAGTACGCCGGGTTGTTGGAACACTCTGGTCGATAGGTTTAGCTAACCTGAAACGCCAATCTGAAAACGTTGAATATTGTCTAATGAACAGCCTTTGAATTGTGTTTAATTCGGTGTTTGTCGTTGTAAAATTGACTGCATATTAAATTTTATTCAAAGGCCTGTTTTTGGGTGGATTAGCCAATTCTTAACAAAGAATGCTGGAAAGTGCTCATAATGGGTGTAATTCATTAACCATTTTGCATAAAAAAAGGCAGCCATTGGCTGCCCTTAGATATCATTGGATGGGTGGTGTGCTATACTCTATTTAGCCAACTGCTTCAGCATATTGGCCATCATTTGTTCGTAGCTGGCTTTGGCAGCAGCGTCTGCCTGCTGGTCGGCTTGGCGCTGGGCCTTCAAGTACTGCATGGTTTGCTGCATGGTGCGGTCATAGCTGTTGTAGGCATCGAGCTCGGCACTTACTTCGGCCATTTCTTTCGCCTGCAGTTGCTGAAACATGCCGGCCATGGTTTGCTGGTAAGCCAGTTGGCTTTGCAATTCGGCCTGCAGATCAGTCAGGCGATCAATGCTGGCTTTCAACGAAGCATTTTCGCTGGCCACTGCAGCCGGGGTGGCCAGGTTGGTCATTTCGGGTTTGCTGGCTACGGTTTCTTTTTTGGTAGTAGTGGTAGCCAAGGCAGCAGTGCCGGTGAGGGTTACAAGGGCGAGGAGAGTGATCATCTTTTTCATGGTGTAATTTTTTTTAGGTTGGTGTTTGGTGCGTGTTGGTGTGGTGTGATTAGCGAGGGTTGTTGGTGTGTAGTGTGCTTATCAGACGGGCGTTGGCCCGGTTTGTTACATCGTTTTTGCAGTTCATTTATCAGCGGCGGTAAACCCTGTCGAACGGCATTTTTTGCTTACTTGTTTCTGGTAAACTGTAAGGCAGCGGCCATCATTTTATTATAGTTGTTGGTGGCTTCCATTTCTGCCTGCTGTTCTTCCAGTTTCTGGCTTTTCAGTTTCAGCATCATGTTGCTCATCAATTGATTGTAAGCAATGGTGCTTTCCAGCTCGGCTTGTTGGTTTTCCAGTTCTTCAAGTTGCAGTTTCAGGCGGCGGTTTTCTTCTAATACCGTTTTGTATGCTTCGGCGGCGGCTACGGCGTGGCTGGCTACGGTTGTTGTTTTTTCAGCTTTTGCACTACCCAATCCCAGGGTCAGTGCCATCAGAGAAATCATGATCGTTTTCATAGTGTGTGTTTGTGTTTGTTTGATAATGTAAAAGTACTATACAATACATAGTACTAAAATAGGCGAGTGAGGAATGGCGGCTTTTGCCTGATGAAATGCATTACGCCCATACGAACGGCAAGCCGATCTCCGGTGAATGCATACCATTAACTTTCATTAACGTATTGATTTACAGATTGTTAAATGGAGTTAACAACCTTGGGGCCATCTGACTACAGATGGCCGAGCATTTGGTGAGCGGTAGCCACAATAGCGGGTACCTGCTGCTGGTTCATACATTTAAAATGACCCTTTGGGCAAGTAGCATACCCTATTTTGGAGCAGGGGCGGCAGCGAAGACCGGCTACTTCAAAGGAATGCTGCAAGCCAGGTTGAGTGCCATAATATGGGCCCATGCCCAATGATGGCACTGTATTGCCCCAAATAGTAATAATAGGCTTTTGATAGGCAGCAGCTACATGCATCAATCCTGTATCGTGTGTAATGATGAGCTTGGCTTTCCGCACCAGGTCGGCACTTTCGTTGAGCTTGAACTTACCGCAGGCATTGTAAATTTTAATCGGGTCGATGGCGGCTATCTGGTCACCTTCGGCTTTATCCTCTGGGCCTCCTAATAATATAATAGGATGATTGATGGCTGCGCATATTTCTTTGAGCTTATCGAGTGGGAGTTTTTTGGTGGCCAGGGCTGCCCCTATCACAAGGCCTACATACCCGGCACTATGGCTGGTGGGTATATCACTAGTGGGTACATAGTCGGTCTTACTGATGAAGTAATCCAATCCTTTGCCATCATTGAGCACACCCAGGCTGCTGAGCGTTTGCAGGTAGCGGTCTACAATGTGCACCGCAGGCATGCGGTTAATTTTCAGATTGGTGAGCAGCCACTTTTCGATATTCAGCTTATTGAAAGAAAAGCTTTTTACCTGCAATCCTCTTTTTACCCGAAGGCTGCGGAGGTTATGGTGCAAATCAATCACGTAATCGAAGTGTATGGCCTGCAATTGTCGTATGGTTTCTCCTAAGTCGTCATTTACCAGATGCAACTGATCGATGTAGGGGTTGTGTGCCAGTATGGACTTAAAAGATTGCTTGGTGAGAAAATGCACTTCGGCATCGGGCACCTGTGTTTTTAAACAGCGGACAACGGGAGTGGTTAAAACAATATCGCCGATGGAAGAAAAACGGATGATCAGAAATTTTGCCAATACGGTATGCTTTAAATGGTATGTGTAGAAAGAGGAGTAACGTGTTACTGCAAAAATGATGCTAAGGCATCATCTCTTCTACCTCTACATAGTTCAAATCCTTGTGAAATGTTTCCTTAATCATTACAGCAGCTGCAATAGCTATGAGCATAGTAATGGCTCCGGTTATCATTCCGCCGGTTACATAATCTGTTTGAAAACGGAAAAACTTGAACATCGGCAATATCATAATGGTAAGCATACCTCTTACCATGTTGGGTATGGTGGTAGCAGCCGTGGCCCGTATGTTGGTGCCAAACTGTTCGGCGCCCATGGTTACAAAAATGGCCCAGAAGCCCGTACCAAAACCAAGCCCGGCACAAATCCAGTACATCGCATTGGCACTGCCATTCCACAGGCTGGTAAAAAAGAGTATCATAAATACAATGGTGATACCATAAAAAAGGTAAAGGGCTTTTTTGCGGCTTTTAAACCACTGGCTGATAAGGCCAATCAGTATATCGCCAATGGCAATAGCTGCGTAAGCAAACATGATGCTCTTGCCACTGTCGATAGGTTCTTTAATACCAAAGGCTTCGCCAAACTCTTTTGAGAAAGTAACCAAAATGCCAATCACAAACCAGGTGGGCAAACCAATAAGGATGGAAAGAATGTACCGCTTCAACCGCTCCGCTTTGCTAAAGAGCATAAAGAAATTACCCCGCTGTACTTTCATGCCTTTTACTTCATGAAACATGCCCGACTCAAACACGCTGATGCGGAGTATGAGCAGCAAAAAGCCCAGCCCGCCACCAATAAAATAACAGGTACGCCAGCCAAAGTTTTCTTTCATAATAAAGGCCACCACAGCACCGGTAAGGCCAATGCCTGCTACTAACGAAGTAGCAATACCTCGTTTTTCTTTGGGGGTGAGTTCGCTTACCAGTGTAATACCGGCACCTAACTCGCCTGCCAGGCCAATGCCCGCTATAAAGCGAATGATGGCATACTGATCGGTGGTGGTTACAAAACCATTGGCAATATTGGCTAGTGAATACAAGAGGATAGAACCAAAGAGCACACTCAACCTGCCCTTTTTATCGCCGAGTACGCCCCATAAAATACCGCCAATCATAAGGCCGGCCATTTGCCAGCTGATGATGCGTTCGCCATCTGTTTTAATGAGCTCATCGCTTAGGCCAAGGTCGTGCAGGCTGGGCACCCTGATGATGCTGAACAACAGCAGGTCGTAGATATCTACAAAATAACCAAGGGCAGCCACCAACACCGGAACTGAAAAAATACCGGCTTGTTTGTTCGATACAGATGGATTCACAGCAATCAGTTTATAGAAACCGCAATCTATTATTTCGTAGCGGATTCTGGTGCTGCTGCTTTCTTTTTAGTAAAAAAGAGTTTCCAGATTACTGGTGCAGTGGTAACCAGTACAATGCCAATTACAATTACTTCAAGGTGAGACTTAAGATCGAAACCAAACTGGCTGAGTACAAACTTTTGCAGGTAATGGCCGGCAAACAACATGCTGAAGACCCACAACAGCGAACCGGTTATGTTGTAAAACATAAACTTGGGTCGGCTCATATCTACTATACCCGCAATAATGGGGGCGAATGTGCGGATGAATGGCAGGAAACGGGCACCAATAATGGCAAGGCCTCCGTGCTTTTCAAAAAAGTCGTGGGCTTCGTAGAGGTATTTCCTTTTGAAAAAGAAATTTTCTTTCCAGTGGTACATGGCCGGGCCGACTTTGCGGCCGGTCCAGTAGCCCAGCATGTTGCCCAATATGCCGCAGGCAGAAATCAGTACCCACAGCAGTAAGAGGTTTACCACATCGCCACCACCATGAATGGGAAATTCCGAAGCCAGCTCGGTGCTGTAAATGCCAGCTACAAACAGCAGGCTATCGCCGGGTAAAAAGAAACCGGCAAACAAGCCAGTTTCTGCAAAAATGATGAACAGCAACAACCACAGCCCGCCATTGATAATGTAAAACATGGGGGTGAGCAGGTCTTGCCAGGTAAAATGTTTGTTCATCGAAACCTTCTGGC
>JADLHL010000258.1 GCA_020848815.1 Chitinophagaceae bacterium
TGAAACCAACAAAACGGAAGAGTTTTTTGCCCGCATTATTTTCCTGAATGCATCAACGATTGCTACTACTGCTATTTTGTTGCGTAGCACTAGTGCCGCTTTTCCTACAGGCTTGGGCAACAGCAGTGGTGTAGTTGGCAAGTATCTCATGGACCATCATTTCAGAGTGGGAGCAGAAGCACAATTCGATGGTTTTGCAGACCGCTACTACAAAGGCCGCAGACCCAACGGCATTTACATACCTCGCTTTCGCAACTTGCCCGACCCCGCTACCAAACATGCTGATTTTATCAGGGGGTACGGCTATCAGGGTGATGGCGAACGGCAGGGTTGGAAAGACAAACTGCCGGGTTTGCCGGGCTTTGGAGCAGCTTTCAAACAACAACTGAGTACCCCGGGTTTGTGGACCATGTGGTTGGGGGCTTGGGGTGAAACATTGCCACAACAAACCAACACCGTTGCTTTGGATAGCACTGAAAAGGACCAGTGGGGTTTGCCATTGGTGCGTATACATTTTGAATTTGGCAGCAATGAGTTGGCCATGCGCAAAGACATGAAGGCGAGTGCAGCAGACATGTTGTCGGCAGCGGGTTTCAAAAACATTCATGAATTTGATTACAACTCACCCGGCGGTGCTTGTGTACACGAAATGGGTACGGTGCGGATGGGTCGCGATGCCAAAACATCTGCCCTCAATGCATTCAATCAAATGCATGATGTGCCCAATGTGTTCATCACCGATGGTTCTTGTATGACTTCCTCTGCATGGCAAAACCCATCGCTAACGTATATGGCACTAACAGCACGTGCCTGCGACTATGCAGTAATGCAAATGAAGGCGGGAAAGCTGTAATGAATTACGCAATCAGATCTGATTGCTCATGCAGTTGCTGTTGCCGGTACATGTCGGCATAAGCGCCATTGGCGGCAAGTAAGGCTTCATGAGTTCCCATTTCCACCACACGGCCATTGTCTATTACCACAATTTTATCGAAGCTAAACAGGCTGAATATGCGGTGGGTAATTACAATGGCTGTTTTATCAGCGAGGTATTGCTGCAAGTTTTGCTGAATGGCTTGCTCTGTGCTGGCATCTACGGCACTCAGGCAGTCGTCGAGTACAATAAGCGATGCAGGTTTGAGCAAGGCTCTGGCAATAGAAATGCGTTGCTTTTGCCCGCCACTGAGTGTTACGCCAAGTTCGCCAACTACGGTGTCGTATTGTTTCTCGAAGCGATCAATTTCTGTATCAATCACTGCCATGCGGGCAGCATTCTTCACATCATCCAGGCTGGCTTCATTATTGCCAAAACGAATGTTGTTGGCCACAGTATCGCTAAACAAAAACACTTCCTGCGGCACATAACTGATTTGCTTTCGCAAAGCTTCCAGCGTAAAGTCTTTTACATTTTTTCCATTCAGCAGTACGGCACCTTCATTGGCATCAAACATGCGAAACAGCAGCGCCGCCAAACTGCTTTTACCACTTCCTGTTTTGCCAATGATGGCTACTTTTTCTCCGGCTTTGATGTGCAGGTTAAATGATTGGATGGCTTGAATGCCGGTATGTTCATAACGAAAAGAAACATTCTTGAATTCCACATCCACCGCAGCAGTGGCAATTTTTTCATCCTGGCCTTCGGCAATGTTTGATTTGTATTGCAGCAATTCATTCAATCGCTTTTGCGAAGCGGATGCCCGCTGTATCATACTGGCTACCCAGCCAATGGCACTTACGGGAAAAGTGAGCATGTTTACGTACAACACAAACTCAACAATGACGCCTACTTCGCTGATTTTTCCGTTGAGAAAATACAAGCCGCCAATCATAATAGTGAGCAAGGTGCTGAGGCCAATGAGCAATTGAATGGAAGGGTAGTACACGGCTTCCACTTTGGCTAATCCAATGGCCTGGTCGCGGTACAATTCGCTGTTGCGATTGAAGAAACCAGCCATCTGTTTTTCCTGCACATAACTCTTGATGACCCTAATGCCGCTGTACGATTGTTGGGCATTGCTGGTGAGGTCGCCCAACAGCGATTGTATTTTTTCACTCTTGTTGTGAATGATGGTGTTGACATAATAAATGACAAACGCCAGAATGGGCAGCGGAGCCAGCGTGTACAAAGTGAGCTCGGCATTTTTGGCCAGCATATTGTACAGCGCAAATACAATAATCGTTATTAGGTTGATGAGGTACATGATGGCGGGCCCGGTGTACATTCTTACCCGGCTTACGTCTTCGGCCATGCGGCTCATAAGGTCGCCAACAGTGTGTTTTTTGAAGAAGCCTGCATCCAGCGTTTGGTAATGTTGAAACACTTCATTTTTCTGATCAAATTCAATGTGGCGACTCATCACAATAATGGTTTGCCGCATGAAAAACATGAACACACCACGTATGAGTGCCAGCACCAAAATGGTGACGCCGCACATGGTGACGATGCTGCCAAAACTCCAGTTGAGCCCTTCCATCCAATCGGTGAAGATGTTGACTAATGGATCGGTTTGGCGGCTGAGCGGACGGGCCGTAGCACCGGGCAGCAGCAGCTGAACTTTATCCACCACGTACGCCGTAATCTGCGGTGCCAGAATGGCAAAATAGTTGGAGATGATGATGAACAGCACACCAGCCAACAATCGGTTGCGGTACTTCCAGAAATATTTATTGACGGCTTTCAGGTGCTTCATGAGGGCGTAAAGGTATTGGTGCCGGTGTTAACGATTTGAAAACCCGCTGTGTTCAACCAGCTGATGCCACTTAGATGCGAAAACCTACATTTGCCCTTCCCTCAGAACGAAAAAAATTGCTTGCTATGGCCTGGAAAAAAAACATTCTCGAAACGATTGGTAATACCCCGATGATTCAGCTGAACAAGGTGGTGAAAGACTTTCCTTGTACGGTGCTGGCCAAGGTTGATTATTTCA
>JADLHL010000259.1 GCA_020848815.1 Chitinophagaceae bacterium
GGGTAGTAGCCGTGCAGGGCAACCTCATTGTATATGCCGGGTCCAAGGCCGGTTTTTCTGCAACAGCTTTTGGCAAGGCGCCGCTGCAAACCATTTCCTTAGCGGGTAAAACCCTGCTGCCGGGTTTGATAGAAGGGCATTCACACCTGCTGCTGCATCCGTACAACGAAGTAAGCTGGAATGAACAGGTGCTGGAAGAGTCGGCGGCAGAACGCATTGCCCGTGCCGTCAATCATGCCCGTGCCACGCTGATGGCTGGCATTACCACCGTTCGTGATTTGGGAACGGAAGGCGCCAATTACGATGATGTAGGCCTCAAGCAAGCCATTGACAAAGGCGTCATTCCCGGGCCCCGCATGCTGGTGGCTACCAAGGCCATTGTGGCCACCGGTAGCTACGGACCCAAAAGCAAATCGGCTGATGTAGATTATCCCAAAGGAGCTGCCGAAGCCGATGGCGTAGAAGGACTGACCAGAGAAATACGCAGCCAGATAGGCAAGGGTGCCGATGTGATAAAACTCTATGGCGATTATTACTGGGGTGTGGGCCGCACAGCCCGCCCTACGTTTACGCAGGAAGAGCTGACGACTGCTGTGGCTGTGGCATCGAGTGCAGGCCGGCCGGTGGTGGTACATGCCGTTACCCCGGAAGCCATGCGCCGGGCTACACTGTCTGGCGTGGCTACCATTGAGCATGGCGATGATGGCGACCTGGCCACTTTTCAGCTGATGCAACAAAAAGGGGTGGCGTATTGCCCCACACTAGCCGCCAGCGAATCGATAGCGCAGTACCGCGGCTGGAAAAAAGGGCAGGAGCCCGAGCCGGTATCCATTACTAAAAAGCGACAATCTTTTGCCGCTGCCTTGCAGTCAGGCGTAGGCATTGTGTTTGGCGGCGATGTGGGCGTATTTGCCCACGGCAGCAATGTGCAGGAGTTATTGCTGATGGCCGAATACGGCATGCCCATACCACAAGTGCTGAAAGCTGCTACCGCTGGCAATGCCGACTGGTTGCAACTGCCCAACCTCGGCCGCATACAGGCCGGCAAGTGGGCTGATATCATTGCTGTGTCAGGCAATCCTTTGGAGAACCTGCAAGCCCTGTACCAGGTGCAGCTGGTGATGAAAAATGGGGTGCGGTATAAGTGATTGGGCGATATTGTCTTTGTAGGTGTTATCAGCTGAAAATTGGATGCAAAATTTAATACTGATTATGGAAGAATATTTTGGAATAATCCTATTGATAAGCATAATTGTAAAAATTGGTATTCATGTTTTTTTGGACCTTAGTAACAATAGCTTCCAAGGACTAGGGGCTCCTGGTATGGTTAATCCAAAATTGTTATTCCCATATACAAAAACTGTGAAACCGCATTTACATCTTGCTCGTAAAATTTGCAACATCAGTTATTACATTTTTCTGGTCACATTTATTGTAGCAAGTATATATCTGATTTCGTACCAACTATTCAGATATTAATGTATTCCTGTTGTTGCCTTTGCGGGTTTTATTAGCTGTAAATAAATCAGCGCAACGTCCCCTACGGGAGACGTTGCTGGGAAACGTTCCCTGCAACACCACTTCCACCCACAAAAAAAGGATGACTCTCGCCATCCTTTTTTTATTACCACAACAACTGCAGCTTACAAAGTTTTCAGCAGTTCGCTGGACATTTTCGCCGTTGCGGGTGTTATCACCCGCAATGCTTAAAATCTACATCAATTGTTGATGGTTAAAATGCCAATAGCAGCGCTTTCATATCAAGAGTCGTCCTCTACAGGAGACGTAACTGAATTTATAAAATACAAATTGCGCAACGCAACACTTACTCTCCAAGCCTGCTTTCCAAATCCATTCGTTGATGCAGCACCCGAATGATGTCGATATCGATTCCGTTTTTGTCGGTTCTGTAAAAAATCAAATGCGATTTTACTTTGCTACAACGGTACTGTTCCCGTATGTGGCTGTAATCTTTTCCTGAGGTGGGATGTACCGACAGGTATTCTATTTCGTCGAAGATGAGGTTGATGTACCTGTCAGCCTGTTCTACAGACCAGTGCTCAACAGTATACAACCAGATTTGTTCCAGGTCTGCTGCTGCTTTGTGGCTGATTCTATATGCCATCTGCTACCTGTTTTTCGTGCAGACCTTTCAGAAATGCAGCCTTGTCGAAATGCGCTACAAAACCCGATTCTTCTCCCGCTTTGAGTTCATGTATCAGGTTTGCTTTCTTTCGCTCTTCTTGCTCAAAAAGACGAAGCGCAGCTCTTACAACTTCGCTGGCAGACGAAAAACGCCCGGTTTCAATTTGGCTACTGATGAACTGGTCGAAATAATCTCCCAATAAAATAGACGTGTTTTTGGCCATGACACTACATTTTGAGTATGAAAATACCAATTCTTGGTATAGGCAGCAAATTAAGCATTGGGTAATTGCTGTTGGTGAAAACACCAACAGCGGCGCTTTCGATGTCACGCAACGTCCCCTACGGGAGACGTTGCTGGGAAACGTTCCCTGCAACACCACTTCCACCCAACAAAAAAAGGATGACTCTCGCCATCCTTATTTTATTACCACAACAATTACTGCTTACAAAGTTTTCAGCAGTTCGCTGGACATTTTTACGTAATCGTCGTTTTTGCCTTTGGTGGCCAGGTCAAGTGCTTTTTCGGCCATGGCTTTGGCAGCTGCTTTGTCGCCGAGCTTGGCGCAAATGCGGGCATTGAGCAATGCTATCCAATATGCATTAGGGCTGGCAGCTACTGCTTTGTCGGCCCACTCACGGGCTGTCTTCAGGTCTTTGCCATTGTCGAAGTAGTACTGGGCAGCAGCAAAATAAGGCTTGCTGTCTACTTCCATTACTTGCTTAATCTGTGCCATTACCTTACCATCTACATCGGTGCTGATGGGCAGCGCTACCATCACATTGTCCCAACGCAGGTGCAGTTCGCAGGTGCTGTTGGTAATGCTCTGAAACTGCATGGTAAAGGTTTCAGCCTTCATACCCACGGTAGTGGCGGGCACTTTTACACGTACCACATCGTTGGCTTCGTTGTACGCAGCAGGGCTGGTGACATTCAAATCTTTGGTGATGATGAGTGTCCACTCTTTGGCATCAGGAATTGAAAGCAGACCATACTTGCCGGCTTTTACCAGTTTGCCACCAATGGTTACATCATCGCTAAAGGTGAGGGTGGTAGCATTGTTGGCACCGGTACGCCATACTTTACCATAAGGCACCAAATCGCCCATTACCACACGGCCCTTGGCGCTGGGGCGGCTGTAGCTCAGCTCAATGGTTCCCAAACCAAAATCTTGCTTAATGTACTGAGTAGTAGAAGGCGCAGGAGTTTTGAGGGCCTGGGCCTGAGCACCGGCTACCATACACAGGGCCAGTGATGCTGCAACAACAATCTTTTTCATAATGCTATCTGATGTTTGAGGCAAATGTACAGGGAATGCAGCTGTACAAGCAAGAGTTGGCGTCTGGTTCCGTATTTGGGAAATAAAGGCAGCTTGTATTTTTTGCTACAGCAAATGCGAAGCCTTTAATTTGGTGCTATCATGCAGATTATTTCACACGCCAAACTACCCCTGTGCTACCCCTTGCAGCAAATGCAAACTGAGGTACAACAACTGCAGCAGCAATGGTTGCCACATTTCAATCAGCTGCATTACGAAGGTTCGTGGACGGCGCTGGCATTGCGGTCGCCGGGTGGCGAAACCGGCCATGTGGTACCCGATGCTGTGGGCGCTGAAACCTATGCCAACACGCCGCTGATGCAGGAACTACCCACCATTGAAACATGGGTGGCAGCATTGCCTTGTACCGTGATGTCGGTGCGACTGCTGAACCTTGCTGCAGGTGCGGTCATCAAAACCCACCGCGACAAAGAGCTGTCTTTTGAGCAGGGCGAAGCCAGATTGCACTTGCCCATTTTTACGCATCCCAAAGTAGTTTTTACCATCGACGGACAAGCCATGCACATGCCTGCCGGCGAATGCTGGTACCTCAACGCCAACCTGCCTCATTCGGTGGTAAATGAGAGTCGCATCGACCGCATTCATTTGGTAATTGATTGTGTGGTGAATGACTGGTTGCAACAAACCATGGCCAACGCTACCCGCTTTATGGCAGCAGTTGATGCTGCGGCTATACAACAACAGCAGGCTGTTATAGCAGCACTACGAGAGCAAGGCACCGCTACATCCATCAAGCTGGCCGATGATTTGGCAGCAGCCTTGCAAGTACATTTGACTGCTTCATCCTCCAATGCTATTTCATGATTGTTCAATTCACCGGATTATCCGGCGCCGGTAAAACCACGCTTGCCCATGCAGTGGCTGAAAAGTTGCAACAGTTGCAGATTACCCACCTCATTATTGATGGGGATGTGTACCGCAAAACGCTTTGCGCCGATCTTGGATTTTCTGCTGCTGACCGGCAGGAAAATGTGCGAAGGCTGGCCAGATTGGCGCATGAAAAAAGCCAGGCAGGAGCTGTGGTGTTGCTGGCCGTTATCAATCCATTTGCAGCCATACGGGAGCAAATAGAAAAAGAGTACGGTGCTTACACGGTTTGGGTTGATTGTGCTTTGCCCACTCTCATCAGCCGCGACACCAAGGGTTTGTACAAACGTGCTTTGCTGCCCGAAGGTCATCCGGAAAAGCTGCATAACCTCACAGGCGTGAATGATGTATATGAGGCTCCCGAAAATCCGCATGTACACCTGCCTACGCACTTGCGCAGCGTGGAAGAAGCAGCCGGTATTTTGTTTGCTTTTATTTACCGGCAATTGATTGATGCAGACGCAATGCCTCCAGCCGATGATAATACGCCATTGCCGTAGCAAGGCTATCGGGTATGGATTGATGTTCCATTTTTTCTGCAAAAGTTTCGCCGGGCCGCTTGGCATGAAACTGGCTTCTGGTTTGCATTTGCGCCAGCAAAGTTTCGCTGAGGGCAATGCCCGCATGATGTGCGGTTTGTAATGTCAGCGCCATGGGGCCTTGGGCATAGTTCAGCAATAAATGTTGCGGATGATCCATCGCCAGTTGGTACATACTCCGGAAATAATGTTCGAGTACATGAGCACAATAGCCATCCAAATCGCCGGGTGGTAAATCATGTGCAGGTGCAGGCAATGCATTTGCTGGCAACATGCCCGGCACCATGTGCATGCCGCGGCTTTTTTGATGCGATTGCCATACTTCGTAAGGGTGGCGGTACAGCAACACGTATGCTGCATCGGGGCAACTCCTTTTTATGTGCTCATGCTGAAACAACTGCCAGGCATCGGCTTTTACCAACACCTGCTGCTCGGTACCCAGGCGACACTGCGATAGCCACTGCAGCGCAGCATAAAAATAGACGGACTTTTCCTGCTCAGGCAAAAGTTGCAGCACATCGTCCAGTACGGGTACTTCCGATAGCACTATCATTTGCTCATTCAATGCCATGAGTTGTGCAATCAATGTAGAGCCGCAGCGGGATACATGATGCAGAATGACGGATGTTTTTGCCACAGGCATGGGCGTTGGTTGCAGCAATACTTCAATGCCGGTGTGCGGTTTGTCGGTGGCTTTGTTTTCAGCAAACAGTCTTTTGCAAACAGCAATGCTGTCATCAAAAAAAGGCTCTGTAAAACGATGTTGCTGAGTGAACAGCCAGCTGAGTTGTAAGTTTTGTGCTGTGGCCGACAGGCGCAAAGGCAGCCAATATGGTGGAGGCGTTGTCATGGAATAATGGGAGCGAAGGCCGTAAAAGTAGGGGTTCGCCAAGCTTGCTGTGGCGGGCATTTGCTCACAAAAAACAGATTGACCGGGCCGTTTACTCCACAAGAGTGGTGGTTCCCTCATTTTTACTCACTTTTGCGCAGCAAAAAAAGTGATGCGAAGCAAGTTGTATGCGGTTATATCCTGAAAGTGCGATGGTTCAGTTGGAGTTCGACAAGGTGCAACAGCTGTTGTTGAATCATGTGAAAACGGTGTATGCCCACCACAAAGTGGAGCACATGCGCATACATACGCATATACAATACATTGAAACGGAATTGCGGCAAACACATGAGTTCATGTTGCTGCTGCAAACGGCCCAATATTTTCCCGGCGATTTTCATAAGAACCTCGAAAAAGACCTGAAACTGCTGAGCATACCCGGTGCCATGCTTACGGGTGAGCAATGGGTGCTCATTCGCAAACTGCTCGAAACTGCCGGCAATATTTTCCGCTGGTTCGATAGCGAACGTCGACTCGCATTTCCTGCACTCACGTTGGTAGTAAACAATAGTTACTACGAAAAAGTGATTCGGGAAATGATTGATGCCGTGGTGGATGAACTGGGTGTGGTAAAAGACGATGCCAGCGAAGATTTGCAACGTATTCGCCAAAGTCTCTACCGCAAACGAAACGAGCTGCGGCGGGTGTTTGATCGCATCATTCAGAAGATGAACAAGCAGGGCTACCTCGCCGATATTGAAGAAAGTTTTTTGAATGGCAGGAGAGTGCTGGCCGTGTTTGCCGAAAACAAACGCATGATTAAAGGGGTGCTGCATGGCGAAAGCGACAGTCGCCAAACAGCCTTTATTGAACCCGAAGAAACCACAGCGTTGAACAACGAAATTTTTTCGTTGGAAAATGAAGAGCACAAAGAAGTACAACGCATTTTGCGCCAGCTCACGGCCAGTTTACAACCGTATGCGGCATTGATGCAATCCTATCTCGACATCATTGGCGAGTTTGATTACATCCGTGCCAAAGCCAAGCTGGCAGTGGATATGAATGCACAAATGCCCAACGTGGTAAACAAGGCGCATATCGAATTGAAGAAGGCTTATCATCCGCTGTTGTATTTGTACAACAAGCTGAGCGGTAAAGAAACCATTCCGCTCAATTTGAAGCTGGATGATAAAGGACGCATCCTCGTTATCAGCGGGCCCAACGCCGGTGGTAAAACGGTGACGATGAAAACCATCGGCCTTTGCCAAATGATGTTGCAGGCGGGTTTACTGGTGCCCATGCAGGCCGATAGTGTGATGGGAATTTTCAAGCAACTCTTCATACACATTGGCGATACACAAAGCATCGAATTTGAGCTGAGTACGTACAGCAGCCATTTGCAACACATGAAATATTTTCTGGAGTTGGCCAATGGCAAAACCATGTTTTTTATAGATGAATTGGGTAGCGGTAGCGATCCTAATTTGGGTGGTTCTTTTGCAGAAGTGATAATGGAAGAACTGGCCCGCAAACACAGCATGGGCGTAGTGACTACGCACTACCTCAACCTGAAGGTGATGGCCAACCGTGTGCCCGGTATCATCAACGGCGCCATGCAGTTTGATGAAGAAAAACTGACGCCGCTGTACCGCTTGGTGGTAGGCAAACCCGGCAGCAGTTATACGTTTTCCATTGCCGAAAGAATTGGCCTGCCAAAGGCTTTGATAGCCCGTGCCCGCAAGTTGGTAGATGAAGATCATTTTACCCTCGATAAACTGCTGAACCGCACCGAGCAAGACCTGCAACGGTTGGAGGTACGGGAAGCAGAGCTGCACAAGCTGATGAAAGAAAATGAGCGGTTGAAAAAAGAGATGGAGAAAGTGATGAACCGCGAAAAACACGACCAACAGGTAGAACTGCTAAAGCAACAAAACCGTTTTAGAGAAGAGCAACTGACCTACCTGAAAGAAATGGAGCGAAAGCTGAAAGCCATGGTGATAGAGTGGCGCAAAACCGACAACAAAGAGGAAGTGGTTAAGCTCATTCATGCCCTGCTGTTTAAGCAAAAAGAGAAACTAACCGCAGAAAAGAAAGATAAGAAGGTAGATAATCGCTACACCGAAACTGCTGACCCTATTGCCGAAGGCGACAAAGTGAAAATGAAGAAAAACCGGCAGGTGGGTGTGGTAAAAGAAATACGAGGCAAGAAGGCCATTGTGCAAGTAGGTGTAATTCCCATTACCATTGATGTGGCCGAGCTGGTGAAAGTAATAGAGAAGCCGGTAGAGGAAGAAGCGACGAAGTAATCCAATATTTACTGCACAAATATATTGCCCGGTACAATCAACGTTTTGCCTGGCATTACATGTAGTTTGCTGCCGGTATAAAATGTTTGTGGATTCACCATTACACTTTTGTTGCTCACTGGATTAATGATGATTTGATAACAGTTGGGCAGTTCTGTAGGAGGCATGTTGCCACCGGCCCAGTTGCCCGGTATACGCCAATCACCTTCGCCAGTAAAAATGTAAATGGGACAGCCAGTGGAATCACTACAACTATTGGGCAATGCACATACCGCAGTAACAGCCTGTGCAATTACTGCCGGGCTAAAATCAGATCGGCCAATGGTTGATTTACCGATGTCGACTTTGCCAATTTGAGCCCAGCCACCCGTACTGAAACACAGCATGAATAAAATAAACAGGGCTTTCATGTCTTACAGGATTCTCATTTGTGCAATATCCCAGGTCGTATTTATCTTTTTGATTTTATCCTCCAGTTTTATCGTTTTAAATACAAAACCAATCAGGTTTTCCAGCTTCAAACAGGAGGGGCATTCTGGTGTTAGAAATTCGATATTGGTCACAAATGCGTCAGTGATGGTAATGCTGTAGTAGTTCACATTTTTATCATCAAAATAATCGAACACAATGGTAGGCGAATGCACCCCTTGTACAATCCTTCTGAAAAAAGGGTTGGCAGAAGAATCAATATCTTTTTTAATGAATAAAGTACCTGGCTGAGCTTTACCTACTGAAGCACCTGTACCAGTGCTGTAAGTGACGGCCGCTGCAATTTTAAACTCCAGTGCCTTTACCACTTCGCCGTTTTCGGGCAGGGCTCCCCCCTGAGTGTACACCACTCTCATGACAATTTTTTGGGCGTTGCCATAAACGCTGAATACCAACATTAGACAGCAGGTAATGATGTATTTCATCTTTCCAAGGATTGAGGGTAGGAAGATAACTGCATCGTTTGAAAAACAATTGATAGACACTAAGAGATTTGCAAAAAGTATGGCAACTATGGCTGGCAATAGGCCAACAAAAAAGCCCCAGCATTGCTGAGGCTTTTAAGGGCGGAGAGAGAGGGATTCGAACCCCCGGACCTTTGACAGTCAACGGTTTTCAAGACCGCCGCATTCGACCGCTCTGCCATCTCTCCGCGGCAAATGTAGGGGTACAGATTTATTGACAAAAAAATTTTTTCTGACCCGCTGAAAGCCTTGCCAGCATTAGATTTTTGCAGTGTGAATGTTGAAGCCGAAAAGTCACTGCATTAAAAAAGCCCTTCTGATGAGAAGGGCTTTTTACATTTCATACAGTCATGCTTATTTAATTTCCCGCTGCATGGGGTTGGGCAAAGCCGCACCGGCATTGCGGTTGCGGAAGCCTCCCTTGAACAGTTGGAAACGGCTCGGAGCACCCATCGAAGGCCAACGGTTGTTGGCTTCGTTGATGTCGGCAGTTTCACGCATTGGGTCAATGACAATAGCAGTTACCTCTTTGTTTTTCATGAAAGCCTTAGTAATCTGCAGTTCATTTTTACGCCAGATTTCCGCAGGAATTTTTTCCGTTTCCTTGCTGCCATCAGCATAGGTCCATTCAATAATCACAGGCATTACCAAACCACCTTTGTTAGAAAGACGGAGCTCATAAAACCATTTGTCTTTGTATGGTGCCAAATCATCAGCAGTTACTGCTTCCGGCGCCATTCTGTCTCTGATGATTGGGGTATTGTCTATTTTCTTTTGGCCACGGGCAAAGTAATAATAAAAGTCACGCAGGGTGGTGTCGCGGTCTGTTTCAAATACAATGCTCTTGTCTTCGCGGTTGCGGATTTTAGAAATGTCTTCAAAAGTATTCACCATGGGTTTGGCTACATAAATAGTGTCTTTGCCACCACGGGCCATCGGAGCAGTTATGTTCTCATTTACCTTAAAGGCACGAACACTGTCCAGCGAAATATCGCAGGCATCGATGCTGTAGAACCAGCCACGCCAGAACCAATCGAGGTCTACGGCGCTGGCATCTTCCATGGTACGGAATAAATCGGCCGGAGTAGGATGTTTGAATGCCCAACGACGTGCATACTCACGGAAGGCGAAATCGAACAGCTCACGGCCCATGATGGTTTCACGCAAAATATTGAGGCCGGTGGCTGGTTTGCTGTAAGCGTTGGGGCCAAACTGTACAATGTTTTCACTGTTGGTCATAATGGGCTCCAGCTGGTTTTTGGGGAGCTTCATGTAGTCAACAATAGCCCATGCCGGCCCACGACGGCTTGGATATTTGTTATCAAACAATTCTTCTGTGAGGTACTGCACAAATGTGTTCAGGCCTTCGTCCATCCAGCTCCACTGGCGTTCGTCGCTGTTCACAATCATCGGGAAGAAGTTGTGGCCCACTTCGTGCACGATTACACCAATCATACTGTACTTGGTGGCTTCTGTGTATGTACCATCTTCTGCACAACGACCGTTGTTGAAGCAAATCATCGGGTATTCCATACCGTTGCTGGCTTCTACGCTGATAGCCACGGGATATGGGTAAGGAATAGAAAACTTGCTGTACGATTTAATGGTGTGTGCCACCACTTTGGTGCTGTAAGTACGCCACAGGTTGTAGGCTTCTTTGGGGTAGTAGCTCATGCTCATTACCTTTTTGCCTTCTACGTAAGTGGGCATTGCATCCCATACAAATTTGCGGCTGCTGGTCCAGGCAAAGTCACGCACCATATTGGCTTTGTACTTCCATGTTTTTTTAGCAGTGGCTTTGGCCAGTTCGGCTTTCTTGGCTTCTTCCAGCGTTACGACTTCCATTACATCTTTTGAAGTCTGTACTTTTTGCCAGCGGGCAAATTGTGCTGGAGTAAGCACGGCCTGATAGTTTTGGCATTCGCCGGTTGCACCTACTACGTGGTCGGCAGGCACGGTCATTTCTACATCGTAGTTACCAAACACCAGGGCAAATTCGCCACGGCCGGTAAACTGATGGTTTTGCCAGCCCTGAAAATCGCTGTACACACAAAGGCGGGGAAACCACTGTGCCATGGTAAACACATTGTTGCCATCTTTTGGAAAAAACTCATAGCCGCCGCGGCCACCCAGTGTCATGCGGTTAGGAATTTTGTAGTGCCAGCCAATATTGAGGATGTACTGCTGACCGGGCTTCAGGGGCACAGGCAGATCAATACGCATCATGGTTTGGTTGATGGTGTACTTCAACGATTTACCAGCAGCATCTTTTACGTACTCAATTTTGTCGCCGTGGCCTTCGAGCAGAGCGGTTTTATCCAAACCGGCCAGCTCAGCCGAGCTCATCATGGGGCGCATGCTGCTTTCGTCGAATACGTTGTTGTCAGACTTTGGGTCGTGTTCGTTTTCGTCTAATTGCAGCCACAGGTAGGTGAGTACATCCGGGCTGTTGTTGAAATACGTAATGGTTTCTTTACCCCGCAGTTCCAGCTTAGCCTCATCCAGTTCGCAAGTGATTTTGTAATCGGCCCGCTGCTGCCAGTATTTGGGGCCCGGTGCACCACTGGCCGTACGGTATTCGTTGGGCGTGGGCAAAATAGTACCCAATTGCTCAAACTTGTTGCCGTGGTTACTGGTGGGGTTGTTCCGGATGTCTTGCGCCTGCAGGGCCACTGTAGCGGCCATCCCGAAGCAAATCATCAGCCATTTTTTCATCATAAGTAGTATTGGTTTTTTATAGAAGGAGAAATTAAAACTACAGGTTGAAAGGTAAGCGTTCCATGGCCATTACGAGAGCTGCCATAAAAGCGCCTCCACTTAAAAACAACACCCAGTCGCGGCGGCTTACTTTGAACACACCCTGCCAAATGGCAGCCAGTATGAGCAAGCCAAGCACGGCTACCAGTTGGCCGGCTTCAAGACCAAGGTTGAAGCCGAGCAAGGGTAGCAATATATCGGATTCTTTACCCAATAAACTGCGCAACCCGTTGGCAAAGCCCATGCCATGTATAAGACCAAATGCCAATGCCAGAAAGTAATTGAGGCGAACAGATTTGGGGGTGAATTTCTTCATCAGCGTGTTGAACAGCGCTGTAATCATGATGGTGACAGGAATCAAAAATTCAATCCAGCTGCTGCTGAAATGGATGATATTGAACGTAGCCAAAATGAGGGTGACCGTGTGGCCAATGGTAAAAGCCGTAACTAAAATGAGTACTTGTTTCCAGTCTTTAAACACATAAATGGCACTCAGCGCCATGATGAACAGCAGGTGATCCCAGGCATTACGGTTAATGATATGATCCCAGCCGATATGAAAATAATCCCAAAACATGCGCCGAAGTAAAGGAAATAACCAATTGTAGTAAAAAGAATAATAGACGCCTGAGGGGTAAAAAACAAGCGTACACAACGGCTGTAGTAGTAGGTTTTTGATGAACGGCGTTTAAATCACTTTGGTTGAACACCGCCGAGTACAGACATTTGCCACATGTTGATGATTAAATCTTTATTGCCCGTGTTGCTGGCATTTTTCTGGCACCCGTTTTTTGTAAGTGTGATAGAAGTGAATCACAACAAGGCGGAGCAATCTTTGGAAACCAGTGTCCGCATTTTTACCGACGATTTTGAAAATACGTTGAAGCTGCGTTTTCCCGGAAAGAAAATTGATTTGTACCAGCCCAATGCTGCCACCGATAGCCTCATCAATACGTACCTGAAAGAGAAAATGCAGTTTCGGGTAGATGGCAAGCTTTGCAAATGGAACTATATCGGTTCGGAGAGAGTAGAAGAGAGCACCTGGTGTTATTTCGAAATTGGACAAGTGCCAGCCTTGAAGCAACTGCAGATTTCAAACCGCTTGTTGTACGAGTTCAAAAAGGAGCAGATAAACATGCACCACGTAACCGTAAACGGCCAGCAGCAGAGCTACAAGCTCGACAATCCTTCCAGCGAAGTGGTGTTTAAATTTTAGCCTCAGGCATCGCCCAATTCATCCTGACGATCTTCATCGGGCAGTAAAGACGGGTCGGTGATGACCACCAGAATTTTATCAATTCTTGCTCCGTCTTTATCAATGATTTCAAATTTGAAACCCCGCCATTCAAACAGGTCGCCGGTAGCAGGAATGCGTTCCAAATGGTGAATGATAAATCCACCAACGGTATCAAATTCCTGTTCGTCGTCCATCCAGTCTTCTTTATCAAACCGGCTCAGGAAGTCGTAGAAAGGCAGGCGGGCATCTACCAAATAACTGCCGTCTTCGCGGCGAATCATTTCATAGTCATCATCGCCCTGTTCGGGGATGTCGCCTACAATGGCTTCCAAAATGTCGTTGAGGGTAATCATGCCCTGTAGCGTACCATATTCATCTACAATAAAAGCCGAGTGCACTTTCGTTTTCTTAAACTTCTCCATCAGCTGGTAAGCCGTGTTGTTGTCGGGCACAAAAACTGCTTCTTTTTTGAAGTTGGCCAGGCTGGTGTTCCGTTCGGCCAGCACAATATCTTTCAATTGTAAAATGCCTACAATGTCATCAATGCCGCCATCGCACAGCGGATACACCGAGTGGGGCGAGGGCTGCATTTTTTTCAGCAAATCTTCGATGGTACCGTGGAGCGGCAGCCATACAATATCGCTACGGTGCGTCATCAGCGATGTAATGCTACGGTCGCCCAGGTGAAACACCCGTTCAATAATTTGTTGTTCGGTTTCGTCTATTTCGCCACTTTCGGCACTTTCGCTTACCAGTGCTTTTATTTCTTCTTCGGTTACAACGGAAAGCTTTGTGTCTTTTATTTTAAACAAACGAAAGAACATGCCCGACAATGCATTGAGCAACCAAATGGCAGGCAGGGTAAGCTTCGATAAAAACCACATGAACGGCGCAGCGGTGAGTGCAATTTTTTCTGACCGCAACATGGCCAGTTTTTTGGGGATGAGTTCGCCAATTAAAATGGATAAAAAGGTAACCACAATAACCACTAGCGTGGTACTAACCGAGGCTGCGTAAGGTTGTAAAAAAGAAATATTGGCTATAAAAGGCTCGAGGTCTTTGCTGAATTTTTCGCCTGAATACAAACCGGTAACGATGCTGATGAGGGTGATGCCTACCTGAACCGTACTCAAAAAAACTTCCGGTTTTTCTATCAGTTTCAGGGCAATGATGGCTTTGGAATCTCCTTCATTTGCCAGGTGTTCGAGGCGGGTTTTGCGGGCCGAAACCAGCGCAATTTCGCTCATGGAAAAAAGACCGTTCAGGATAATCAGGCCAAATAATATAAAAAACTCCTCCATTCAGGGGTACGCATTGATGTGCAACAAAACTATGGGAAACGCAGCAGACGCCTGTATACCTCCCTTGGTTGGGGGTAAATGCCCGCTTCAATCATTTGCCCGATGGCTTCTTTCCCGCCTTCTTTTTTACCACCGATGATGCCCTGATTTGCAACTCCGGCGAAAGCATTCTTTTTTCAAAGTCTCGGATGGGGCGTTTGCTTTCAATCATTTGCAGTAGCAGGCTTACGGCTGCTTCGCCCATTTCGCGGGATGGTTGCTGTACAATTGTAAGTGGCGGATCTAATAATTCTGGAATATCGGTATTGGAAAAACCGGCCAATGCTACATCGTCGGGTATGCGAATGCCGCGACGTTTGAGGGTTTTTAATACACCGGTGGTTATTTTATCGCTGGTGGTTAAAATAGCATCGGGCTTGTGTTTCAGTGTAAATAACTTGTTGATGATTTCCTCGACTTCAGAAAACACCATGCCACTGTAATAGCTGTAATGAATGAGTTCATCGGTCGGTTCCATACCATGCATTTTCAGGGCTTCTTTGTAGCCAGCCACCCGGTCTTTGGTAATGCTCAAAAACTCTGAGCTGCTGATAACCGCAATGCGTTTGGCCCCCATTTGCAACAAGTGTTCGGTGGCTTCAAATGATCCTTTGTAATTGTCTACAATTACTTTGTGCGTATTGATTTCATCGGTGATACGATCAAAGAAAACAATGGGCAAGCCACGGTCGTGCAGCGCCTTTAAATGGCTGAGGTCATGCGTTTCGGTTGATAAGGAAATTATCAGTCCGTCCACGCCCCGGGAGGCAAGAAACTGAACATCCATCACTTCCCGGTCGTACGATTCAAAGGTTTGGGTAATGATGACATTATATCCTTTATCGTACGCAATGGATTCAATACCATTGATGATTTGTGAAAAAAAGTTATTGGCTATTTCTGTAACAACCAAACCAATAGAACGGCTGCGTTTTTCTTTCAAACTCAGGGCTATTGGGTTGGGTTTGTAATTGAGCCGCTCTGCACATTCAATTACCAGCTGCTTGGTTTCGGGGCTTATTTCGTGGCTGTCTCTCAGTGCCCTCGACACAGTGGAGGTAGAAACGCCCAATGCTTTTGCAATATCTTTTATGGTGGCAGCTTCAAATTTCATAGCGTCGTCTTTTACCAGGTAAATGTACAGGTAAAAATAGGGGTGTGGTTTTGTCCACAAAACTGTTGGTGATATTAAATAGAAAATGCACTATACAAAAGGGTTGAAAATGGTAACGATTGCGTAAATAAAGAATGACACATCATCCACAGAAAAATAAAATGTGAGTAGCATTGTTCTGTGAAATGATGATGATTTGCTTGCTGATTGAATACCCTCATTTCCGCCACCATCAAATCAGTCCTTCAATGGTTGTTCATCTCTGGCTGTATGCTACGAATATGTCAACATTTTCAGGTGGTGTGCTGATGTTGCTATTAAAAACTGCAGGCAAATAATCGTTTTTTCTACGCCTCCTTCTTTGCCATTGTTCAATTTTTTTTAAATGCTTGTGTGCTTATGAAACAACTCTTATTGTATTGCCTGCTGGCAATTTTGCTGCCTACTGCAGCATTGGCTCAATCCCGGCAAATAAAAGGGAAAGTAACCGATGATACCGGCAATCCGCTGAATGCGGTGAGTGTAGTATTGCAAGGTTCCAAAACCGGAACGCAAACTGATGCAGAAGGCAACTTCAGCTTAACTGTAACTGCTGCTGGCAGGGTAACGCTTAGCTTTAGTTACACAGGTTTCAAAAGCACCACTGTAGCTACCGATGGTAAAACGCCGGTAGAAGTAAGTCTCGAAAGAGTAGCTTCAAATCTGGAAGATGTTGTGGTGGTGGGTTACTCTACGGTAGCCCGTAAAAACCTTACCGGATCTGTGTCTTCGGTATCTGCCAAACAAATAAAAGATGTGCCCATTTCTTCTGCGGCAGAAGCTATTCAGGGCCGGCTTGCCGGTGTGCAGGCTATTGCTACCGAAGGTGCTCCCGGTGCTGACATTATCATTCGTGTTCGTGGTGGCGGTTCCATCACGCAGGACAATTCACCTCTTTACATTGTTGATGGTGTGCAAGTAGAAAATGCATTGAATGTTTTGTCGCCACAAGACATTCAATCTATTGACGTGTTGAAAGATGCTTCTACTACAGCCATATACGGAGCCCGTGCTGCCAACGGTGTTATCATCATTACTACCAAAGGTGGTAAGGCTGGTAAAACAATGGTGTCTTACAATGGTCAAATGGGTGTGCGTACATTGCCCATGACGATGGATGTATTGAGTCCGTACGATTTTGTACGCTGGCAGTACGAACGTAGCCGCGGAAGTGTAGCCGATAGTAGCAGTTTTGCAGAAACTTATGGCACCACCTGGGATACTTTGAACGTGTATAAAAACATGTCGCCAATCAACTGGCAGGAGCAGGTATTTGGTCGTACCGCTTCTTTTCAAAACCACAACGTGGTGGTAAATGGCGGCAACCAAAATACCACATTCAACCTGAGCCTTACCGGCAACAGAGAAGAAGGTGTGCAATTGGAATCAGGCTTCGACCGGTACCTCGTCAATTTTAAATTGGACCACCGGTTGAATTCTAAAGTGCGGGTAGGTTTTACCATGCGTTATCTCGATCAAACTATTAAAGGTGCCGGTACCAGCAATAGCGGTACAAGAACTACCAACCGTTTGCGTCACGCCATTAATTATCGTCCGTTTGAAATACCAACTCCCAATGGTGGCATAGATGATTTTGATGAAGCATATTTCCTTGCATCTGCTGGTGCAACTAATCCTGTGTTGCTTACACAGGCAGAGTATCGCCGCCAATACACCAAGGGAACATACTTTACTGGTTACCTCAATTACAACATTGCTAAAAACCTCACTTTCCGTTCTACATTGGGTTATGATAATGCCAGTGTGCAAACGAAATTGTTTTATAGCAAAATCACCAGCATTGCCCGCAACTTCGGTCAGTTGCCAGTGGCTTCAATTGGTTCTCAAGACAACAACTCTTTCAACAATTCAAACACATTACAGTACAGTGTAAACAACTACAAGGATAAGCATGATTTCAGCGTGTTGGTGGGTCAGGAAATTGTGCAGCAACGCTCTATGACGGAAGCATATGAAACCCGCTTTTTTCCTGCCGATATTTCTGCTGAAAAGGCATTGGCCAACATGGGCTTAGGTTCTGCACCTACGGGTTCTGCGCAGCCATTGCCTACCACTTTTGTGCAGCCGCCCAGCCGCATTCTGTCTTACTTCAGCAGGTTAAGTTATACCTACGATGATAAGTACCTGGCCACTTTCAATTTGCGAAGCGACCGTTCTTCAAAGTTCAACGCCAGCAACGGAAGCCTGGTGTTTCCGTCGGGCTCTTTTGCCTGGCGCTTCAACCGCGAAGGCTTTATGAAAAACGCCAAGTGGCTGGATGAAGGAAAGGTGCGTATTGGTTATGGTGCAGTGGGCAACAACCGTATTGATAACTTGCTGTACCTGCAGTTGTATGGTGTAACCGGACAGTATGCTTTCAATCATAGCATTGTACCAGGTTTTGCACCAACTGCTTTAGCTAACCCAGGTTTGCGTTGGGAAAGAAACACCACCATGAACCTTGGGTTGGATCTTGCTTTTTTCAACAACAACCTGCAGGTAACGGTAGATGCGTATAAAAACAAAGCCAACGATTTGTTGCTGGCTGTGGCAATACCACCAACTACCGGTTATACTTCACAAATACAAAATATTGGTTCTACCAGCAACCGTGGTATCGAAGTACAGATCAATGCAACTCCGGTAAACAATAAGAATTTCACCTGGACCAGCAATTTCAACATTGCCTTCAACCGCAATAAAGTAGAAAGCCTTGGCGGTGTAGATTTTATTGAACGCAACTCCGGCTGGCAGGGTTCTGATGGAGTGCCAGATTATTTGGTAAAAGTGGGTCAGCCTGTTGGTTTGATGTACGGCTTCCAGACCGATGGTTATTATCAGATTGAAGATTTCGATTACAACGCTACTACTGGTGTGTACACCATTAAACAAGGTGTGCCGGTGAATGCTGTGTACGGCACACCTCAACCCGGTATGCTCAAGTGGAAAGACCTCGATGGTGATGGTATTATTACTGCCGACAAAGACCGCACCATTATTGGTGATGCCAACCCAAGCTTTACCGGCGGCTGGAATAACCAGTTCCGCTATGGCAATTTCGACGCCAGCATTTTCGTGAATTTTGTAGTGGGCAACGATATTTATAATGCCAATAAATTGGAGTGGACAGATGGCGCATTTTCAAACCTGAATATGCTCAACATCATGAAAGACCGCTGGACAAATATTGATGACAATGGTAACATAGTAACTGAACCTAAGGCGTTGGCTGCGTTGAATGCAAACGCTAAAATCTGGAGCCCGGTAAGGGTACAACGTTGGTGGTTGCATTCTTGGGCGGTTGAAGATGGCTCATACCTGCGTATCAATAACGTAACACTTGGTTACA
>JADLHL010000260.1 GCA_020848815.1 Chitinophagaceae bacterium
CGGTCACGCATGAAGGGCCAGTGGGTGCGGTAGCGGTCGGTTTTGCTCAGGTCAAGTTCCTGCACATGCACTTCCTCTTCGGTATGGCTGGCTTTGTACAGCAGGCTCCCAAAGGGATTGCTGATGAAAGAACCACCCCAAAACTGCATGGCACCATCTTGCTCCAATCCGCAGCGGTTCACACTTACCACATGCACACCGTTGGCTACGGCATGGCTGCGCTGTATGGTTTGCCAGGCATTGTATTGTTCTTCGTTGGTAGCAGCATCTTGTGAGGTAGCCCAACCAATAGCAGTAGGATAGAACAGAATTTCTGCACCCATGAGGCTGGTAATGCGGGCCGCTTCGGGGTACCACTGATCCCAGCAAATGAGTACGCCAAACGTGGCATACTTTGTTTTCCAAACCTTATAGCCGAGGTCGCCGGGGGTGAAGTAAAACTTCTCATAATACGCCGGATCGTCGGGGATGTGCATTTTGCGGTATTTGCCCAAATAGCTGCCGTCGGCATCTATCACGGCCGTAGTGTTGTGGTACAAACCCTGAGCACGTTTTTCAAACAAGCTGGCAATGATTACCACGTTCAATTCGGCAGCCACTTGTTGCAGCGCATCGGTGCTGGGCCCGGGTATGGGCTCGGCCAGCTCAAAGTTGGCATAGTCTTCTACATCGCAGAAATACAAGCTGGTGAACAGCTCTTGCAGGCACACAATTTGTGCTCCTTTGGCAGCTGCCTCCCTTACTTTTTCAATGGCCTTTTGCAGGTTCTCTTGTTTGTTGGCGGTGCAGGTCATTTGCACCAATCCTACGTGCACTTTACTCATAGGTATCAATTGAAGTTTGCCTCCCCTGTTTGGGGGCGGGCAAAAGTACCGCATCCCATGCGTATTAGCCAATTGTTAAAATATCATCAACCCCGCAGGATTCGACTGTTCACTCTTGCTTCACCGTCAAAAGATGTATGCTTAAAAGGATCGCAATCACACTGTTTCCTATGCTCATGTTGTTGCTGGCCGCCGGCCACACACTGGCACAAAATGTTTCTGTAAAAGGGATTATTCAGGATGCCGATACGGCCCGCCTGTTGGGCAAGGCTTCGGTGAAACTATCGCCTGCCACCGATACCACCCGTGGCCGCTACGTAACCGCCGACGATAAAGGTGCTTTCATTTTTACCGAAGTAAAGCCCGGCGCTTATGTGCTGGCATTTAGTTTTACCGGCTATCAGCCGCAAACCAGAAAAATTACTGTGGGAACTACCTCCCTCGATTTGGGTGAAGTATTGCTCATTAAAAAAGACAAAACCCTCGGCGATGTGGTAGTGGTGGGCAAAGTACCACCGGCCCGCCAAAAAGGCGATACTACCGAGTTCAATGCCGCAGCCCTCAAGGTAAACCCCGATGCGACTACAGAAGATGTGCTGAAAAAAGCACCGGGCATTACCATCGAAAACGGACAGGTAACCGCACAGGGCGAACAGGTACGCCGCATTACCATTGATGGCCGCCAGTATTTTGGCGACGATGCTACCGCAGCCTTACGCAACCTGCCTGCCGAAGTGATAGACAAAGTACAGGTGTTCGACCGCCTGAGTGATCAGGCGCAGCTCACCGGTTTTGATGATGGCAATGGTTTTAAAGCCATCAATATTGTAACCAAGGCCAACATGCGCAACGGTCAGTTTGGCCGGGTGTATGGCGGCTATGGCACCGACGACCGCTATGCTGCCGGTGGTAGTGTCAATTTTTTCAAAAACAATACCCGCCTCAATGTGATTGGCTTGTTCAACAACGTGAACCAGCAAAACTTTTCGGGTGAAGACCTGCTGGGTGTAAATGGCCAGGCCAATGCCGGCCGTGGTGGCGGCGGTGGTCGCCCCGGTGGTGGATTTGGCGGTGGCTTTGGTGGCCGTGGCGGCGGCGGTTTCTCCGTTGGCCAGCAGCCGGGCATTGCCAAAACCAATGCCTTTGGCCTCAACTTCAGCGACCTGTGGTTCAAAAAAATGGAAGTATCAGCCAGCTATTTTTTCAACAACAGCAACACTGTGGCCCGTTCAGAAACCAACCGGCAGCTGTTCCTCACCGGCGATACCAGCCAGTTTTACAATGAAGTGAGCCGCAGCAATACCGATAACTTCAACCACCGCATCAACTTTAGGGCGGAGTATAAAATTGACAGCAACAACACGCTGATCATTGCCCCCAATCTGAGCTTCCAGAAAAATGAATCGTGGAGCGACCTGACGGGTGTCAACAATACTTTTGGTAAACAGCTCATCAACAGCACGGCCAACCTGCGCAACAGCGATGCGGCCGGCTTTAACCTGCGCAATGAAATTACGTATCGCCACAGCTTTGCCAAGCGGGGCCGTTCTATTTCGGTCAACCTCAACAACAGCGCCAGCAACCGCAACAGCGATAGCTACCTCGATGCCATCTCGGCGTATTTCAACGGCGGCTTGTTGCTGGGCGATACCCTGCGTCAGTACACCGACAACAGTACCCGCAGCAGCAGCATTTCTACCAATATTGCCTACACCGAACCCGTGGGAAAAAAAGGACAGCTACAGCTGAACTACAACCCGCAGTTTACCACTAACAAAGCCGACCAGCGCAACTTCAGGTACGATAAAACCGAAGGCGATTATTCCAACTTCGACACCACACTCTCCAACCTGTTCGACAACAAAGTGCGGGCCCAAAATGCCGGGCTTACTTACCGCCTCGGCGACCGCGACAATCAGTTTTCTGTGGGCATCAACTTTCAGCACACCCGCCTGCTGAGTGAGCAGCAGTTTCCGGCCGTGGCTACGCTAAACAAAACATTCAGCAACTGGCTGCCCAACCTGCAGTGGCGCAAGCAGCTGAGCAAACAAACCAGCCTGCGCATGTTTTACCGGGCATCGGTTAATCCTCCTTCGGTGAATCAGTTGCAGAACGTAATCAACATTTCCAACCCGCTGTTTATTACCACGGGCAACGAAAACCTTGATCAGAGTTACACGCATTTCCTCACCGCCCGTATCAACAACACCAATGCTGCCAAAGGCCGCTCTTTGTTTGCCGGTTTCTTTGGCCAAATGGTGAGCAAGTACGTAACCAACGGTACCTGGATTGCTTCGAAAGATTCAGCCATAGCCAACAACATTACGCTGCGCAAAGGCGCACAAATCAGCAAGCCTGTCAACCTTGATGGCTATTACTCGCTGCGGTCCTTTGCTACCTACGGCTTTCCGCTCAAAGCCATCAAAAGCAACCTGAACCTGAATGCCGGACTGAACTACACCCGCACACCGGGTTTGGTCAACAATCAGCTCAACTACTCCAACAACTATGGCTATACAGCCGGCATCAACATTGCCAGCAACATCAGCGAGTTTATCGATTTCAACGTGAACTATTCGGCCAATTTTAATAATGTGGTGAACAGTATCCGTCCGGAATTGAACAACAAATTCTATTTCCATACCACCGGAGCTAAGGTGAACCTGCTGACTAAAAACGGCTGGTTTATTTTGAATGAAGTAACCAACCAGCTGTACAGCGGTTTGGCCGATGGCTTCAACCAAAGCTTTTGGCTGTGGAATGTAAGTGCGGGTAAAAAGATGCTGAAAAACCGTCGTGGCGAAATCAAAATGAGTGTGTTTGACCTGCTGAAGCAGAACCAGAGCATTGCCCGTACCATTGGCGAAACCTATATTGAAGACGTGCAAACCCAGGTATTGCAGCAATATTTTATGCTTACGTTCACGTATACCCTGCGAAATTTCGGACAAGCGGCTAAACGCAATGCGGGTGAAACGCCTACCTTGCAGCGCCGCTAATCGGGCGGCTTGCAAAACCGATCTTACCACGTGATAGAGCAGGAATTAATTGAGAAACTGAAGAAAGGCGACCAGGCGGCATTCCGCTTTATGGTTACCTCGTGGCAGGATATGGTATATAATACCTCGCTGGGCCTGGTGCAAAATGAAATGGATGCCGAAGATGTGACGCAGGAAGTGTTTGTAAAAGCCTTCGAAAGCATCCACGGTTTTAAGGGTGAAAGCAAAGTGAGCACCTGGCTGTACCGCATTACCGTTACCAAAAGCCTCGATTTTTTGCGCAGCAAAAAGCGGAAAAAGCGCTTTGGGTACATCTATAGCCTCTTTGGCGAAGACAATGAACTGGCCATCAACCCGCCTGAATTTGTACACCCCGGCATTGTGTCGGAAAAAAAACAGGTGGCAGCGGCTTTGTTCAAAGCCTTGGAAACATTGCCTGAACAGCAGCGGGTAGCGTTTGTATTGACCCGCCTGGAAGGGCTGGGCCACAAAGAGGTGAGTGAAGTAATGGGCAACACGGTACCAGCGGTAGAAAGCCTGCTGCAACGTGCCAAAATAAATTTAAAAAAACAGTTATCAGATTTCTACCGTCAGAATTTAGAATAAGGAACGTCTAAATTACTGGCAGTATTAAATTGCCGTATATGAAAAGAGAACAACAAGCAGAACAATGGGTAAACGAGGCGCTGGAAAGCCTTGATGGTATTGGCCGTGCCACTGCCAACCCCTTTCTGTTTACCCGCATTGAAGAACGCCTCCGCCAACGCAATAACCCTTGGGAAAAACTGGCCCGCTTTGTAGCCCGTCCCGCATTTGCACTGGCCGTGGTTTTGCTCTTTTTGGCCGCCAACTTTTATGTGGCCAATCAGGAAAAACAAGAACGTCTGGCCCGTGAAAAACAGGCCAACGAACAACTGTTCGCAGCGGAATACAGCACCAGCTCTAACCTTAGTAACGAATTCAGCGCAAATAAGTAACTCATGAAGTCGAACAACAAGGTTTTACTGGTACTCATTTTGGTGCTGCTGGCTACCAACCTTGGTATGCTGTGGTATTTTACCCGCGAAAGCAAGGTAGAAACCAAACCTGTAAGCCGCACCGAACGCATGGGCGATATGATGCGCAAAGAGCTGGGTTTTAACGACGACCAGGTGCAGCAATACATTACGCTCCGCCTGCGCCGCGACTCGCTGATGCAGCCCCTCAATCTGGAACTGCGCCAGGCCAAAATGAATTTTCTGGAACTGCTGCGTCAGCCCAATGTGCCCGATAGTCTGGTGCAAAAAGCAGCGCTTGAAGTAGCCATGAAACAAGCCCCCATCGAAGTGGAATTTTTTCAGCACTTCAAACGCATACAGGCATTGTGCTCACCAGCACAGCTGGGAAGTTTCGATAGCATGCTCAGCCGAATGGTACGCCGCAACACTGGCGATACAACCAACGCTGGTAAATAATACACAGAACGCATAGCAAAGCTCACCCCAACAAGGTGAGCTTTTTTTGTGCCCGCACCCGGCACAACCATGGCCCTGAGCGGCATCAGACTTTTATAGCCATAACACACCGTTTCTTTGCGGCATGCAAACATCGGTATTGATAGTAGGGCAGGGCCTCTGCGGCACTTGGCTCAGCTTTTGGCTGCAGCAATTGGGCATTGATTGTGTAGTAATAGATGAAGCACGGCCCAACACCAGCACCCGTGTGGCGAGTGGCGTTATCAACCCTGTAACCGGCCGCCGCATGACCCGCACCTGGATGGCCGATGAAGTGATACCCTTTGCCGCACATGCGTATGAGGAAATGGGAAGGAAAATAAGTGCGAAGTACGAAGTACGAAGTTCGAGGGAGCAAACATTCTCTCCTGCACAAGAACAACCACCTGCCACTACCCTCATTCAACGTTGCGATATCATCGACTTTTTCAACAG
>JADLHL010000261.1 GCA_020848815.1 Chitinophagaceae bacterium
ATAGTATGCACGGCACCCCGTACATTTGCGGCCAAATTTGAGCACAGGTATGGGTAGCAAGTTCATGAAATCTTTACTGGTAGCGGTTTTCAGCGTTTTCTCTTTTGGCGTAGCCATGGCTGAAGAAGGCCACGAGCCGGCACAGCATGAGGCAGGTGCCAAACATGAGGAAAAACTCGATCCGGGTAAGATCATTATCGAGCACGTAACCGATGCTCATGATTTCCATTTGATGGATATCGGCGGTAAGGCTATTTCTGCTCCTTTGCCAGTGATTTTGTACAGCGAAGGCAAATGGCATTTTTTCAGTAGCAGCAAATTTCACCATGGCCACGAAGCTCATGAAGGCTTCTTTTTGGTAGGTGACCATTACATCGAGCAAATGAAAGCTGCCGGTGTAGATGTAAAGGATTTGAAAAACCAGCAAATCATAGCTGTAGATGCCGAGGGCAAACCCAATACCGCTGTGAAAGTGTACGACTTTAGCATGACAAAGAATGTGGTGCAAATGCTTTTTGCCAGCATCCTGCTCATTGTGCTTATGAGCAGCATTGCTAAGAAGTACGCTAAAAACGGTCCCAATAAAGCACCAAGCGGTTTTCAAAATGCAGTAGAGCCCGTTATTACATTTGTACGCGACGAAGTAGCAAAGCCAAACTTGCATGGTAAGTACAAACGTTACCTGCCATTTTTGCTCACGGTGTTCTTTTTCATTCTCATTAATAACTTATTGGGTTTGATACCAGGCTCAGCTAACGTAACGGGTAACCTGGCCCTCACAGCAGTGCTGGCGTTGATTTCCTTCATCGTTATTTTGTTTAGCACCAACAAGCATTTCTGGGGTCACGTATTTTGGTTCCCTGGCGTACCTGTACCGGTAAAGCTGATTATGCTGCCGGTAGAACTGATGGGTATTTTTACCAAGCCTTTCGCCCTCATGATTCGTTTGTTTGCCAACATGGTGGCAGGTCACGTAATCATTTTGAGTTTCATTATTCTCATTTTCATATTTGGCGCCATGAGCAAATCACTCGGCTATGGTACCAGTCCCATTTTTGTAGGCTTGGCGGTATTTATTTATGCCATCGAAGTATTGGTAGCCTTTATTCAGGCTTTCATCTTCACCAACCTTACAGCAGTATTTATTGGTCAGGCTTTTGAGCATGGCGACCACCATGCCGAAGGACACCACTAAAAAATGTGGAATTAGGAATGATGAATTAGGAAGCGAAGAGTGCCGCGGATGCGGATTAAAAAACACCGGATTTTTTCATTTTAAATATCATCTATTATGCAACTGATGAACGTTCTGTTGGATGTAAGCATGAGCCACCTCGGTGGTGCTATTGGTGCTGGTTTGGCCGCTATCGGCGCTGGTATCGGTATCGGTCAGATTGGTAAAGGCGCTACTGAAAGCATCGCCCGCCAGCCTGAAGCTGCTAACGACATTCGTGGTGCAATGATCTTGACTGCTGCCTTCGTAGAAGGTGTTGCCCTGCTGGCCGCTGTAGCTGGTCTGCTGGCTGTATTCAAGGCGTAATCATTCGCACTGAAAAAAAACAAACTGCGCCCATGCACAGGGCGGACGGCGCAGTTTCCTTTAACTTTTTCGACTCCTGAATATTTTTCTCTTTTCAAAAAACGAATCACATGCTCGACGTAGGATTAGGACTTTTTGCCTGGAACCTCATCGCCTTTTTAGTAGTGTTGTTCCTGCTGCGCAAATTTGCGTGGAAGCCCATCATCAGCAGCCTGAACGAACGTGAAACCAAAATTGCCGACAGTATTGCTACCGCCGACCGCGTAAAGGCTGAAATGGCTCAAATGCAAAGCGAAAACGAAGCACTGATGGCACAAGCCCGTGAAGAACGTGCCGCTATGCTGAAAGAGGCAAAAGAAACCCGTGATAAAATGGTAAACGAAGCCAAAGAGCAGGCTAAGTTGGAAGCCAATAAAATTGTAGCTGAAGCACAGCTGGCCATCAACAACCAAAAAATGGCAGCCCTTACCGATGTAAAAAATCAGGTGGGTGCATTGGTGGTAGAAGTGGCAGAAAAAGTATTGCGCCGCGAACTGGCCAATAAAGCTGACCAGGAAAACTACATCAAAGAGTTGAGCAACGCTGTAAAACTGAATTAAGCTGAAAGGAAAGCTTTTGCAGCAATGCAAAAGCCGTTATTCTTCAATATAAGAGAAGCAATTGTATGGTAAACCCACGTTTGGCCGGCCGCTACGCTAAAAGCCTCATTGATATTGCCGTAGAAAAAAACGTATTAGAAGCTATTAAAGCTGATGTAGCGTTTTTACTCTCAGCTATCAATAGCAGCCCTGAGTTGAAAGGATTATTGCGCAGCCCCATTATCAAAGCCGATAAAAAGACTGGTGTAATGGATGCGATTTGCAAAGGCCGGGTAAATGCTATCACGGAGGTATTTTGCCGCCTGCTGATAAGCAAAAGCCGCGAAAATGCATTGCCTGAAATTTTAGGTGCGTTCAATGAACAATACAATGTGTTGAAAGGCATTCAGCAGGTAAAAATTACCACAGCGCAACCATTGAGCGAAGAAGTAAAAGCATCTCTGCTGAGCAAACTGAAAGCTGACACCGGCTTTGACAAAGTAGAGCTGAAAACGAGTGTAAAGGAAGAACTGATTGGTGGGTTTATTTTGGAATACAACAATAATCTTGTGGATGCATCAATCCAGCGAGATCTGCGAGACATCAAACGACAGTTTCAGAACAACGATTACGTTTTTAATATCCGATAAAAAAATCCCGACCAAGTGGTCGGGATTTTTTTTGATTATGAACCTGATATATACTGCTCCAGGTGACTAATGGTTTCTTGTTGTCTTTTCATTTTGGCACCCACTACATCACTCATAGAGATGATGCCTGCTAATGCATTATTGGCAAAAACGGGTAAATAACGAATGTGCTTATTGCTCATTAATGTCATGCAATGATCGATGGTATCTGTAGGTGCCACCGCCGGCAAATCGGTGGTCATGATATCGGCCACCACCGTGTCTGTTGAATTCTTCCCTTTCAGAATAACTTTCCGTGAGTAATCTCTTTCTGTAACAATGCCACAGTAAGTGCCGTTGTCGAGCACTACCACAGATCCGATGTTTTTTTCATCCATCAGTTTAAGTACATCAATTACAGCAGTACCTGGCGAAATGGAAATGACGGCACTACCTTTTTTGGCGAGAATGTCGGATACTTTCATGGCTTTTCAGTTTTAAAGGGAGAATTAAGATAGCACATTTAGTAACCCACTGCATTTGTTGACTGCCTATCGGCGAAAAAAAATCTAAAAAACATTTACATTATAGTTTGGTTTATAAAATAAACTACTCTATGTTTGTCTCATCAAAGCGAATAATCAATGCAAACGGTCATCCTCACACTCATTTCAATTTTCAGCACTCTTGGGTTGCTTGCACAGCAAACTACCCTCACCGGCACCATCACAGACCTTAAAAAAAGACCCATTGCAGGCGTAAGCGTATCTATTGCCGATAGTTACGATGGCGCCAGTACCGATAGCATTGGTCGTTTCGCCTTCAGCACTACCGACACCGGCAAGCACACACTCCTGGTAAGCATGTTAGGTTATAAAAGCTGGGAGCAGCCAGTGGAACTTCGCGGCGGCTCCCAGTCTTTCAGCATTCAGTTGAAAGAATCGCCCAATGAACTGACTGCTGTAGTTATTACTGCTGGTGCTTTTGAAGCTGGCGATACCAAAAAGGCCACCGTATTGAAGCCACTCGATATTGTGACCACAGCCAGTGCCAATGCCGATGTAGCTGCCGCCATGAAGACCCTGCCCGGCACACAGCAAATTGGTGAAAGTGCAGAACTCTTTGTACGGGGTGGCGAAGGCTACGAAACCAGGCAGTTTATTGATGGCACTACGGTTGCCAATCCGTTTTTCGGACAGGCGCCCAACATTGCCAGCCGTGGACGTTTTTCGCCTTTTTTATTCAAAGGCACTGTATTTAGCACCGGTGGTTATTCGGCGCTGTATGGCCAGGCGTTGTCTTCGGCTCTCATTTTGGAAAGTATAGATTTGCCAGAGCGGTCAGAAGCCAGTGCGTCTTTTTCGCCTTTGTTTGTTGGGGCACAATACCAGCATTTGGCCAAAGATTCGCTGCATAGCTGGGGCGCCAGTGCCGGCTACACCAATGTGGGGTTGTACTTCAAGGCGGTAAAACAACAGCCCGATTATTTTAAAGCACCGGAAGTATTGAATGGCGATGCCAATTTCCGTATCAAAACATCCCGCACTGGCATGCTCAAGTTTTATGGCAGCTACGCAAAAAATATATTGGGCTTGCGCAATCCGGATATAGACATGCCGGTTTTGAAAAATGCTTTTGAACTCAACAATAGCAACATCTACACCAACATTAGCTACAAAGAAAGAATTGCCAACAGGCTGAAATTACAAACCGGTTTCAGCTACAGCCAAAACAAAGATAACATTCACCAGCAGGTGCAAGATGCTGACAATAAACCTGTGCAACATACGCTGCCAGATTGGGTGGCTGCTAAAAACTTTCGACTTGCTACCAACAACAAACTCATGCAGCTACGGGCAGTGGTAGATTATAAGTTGTCGGGCCTGAGTGCTGTAAAAGCAGGCGCAGAATATTGGTATAGCAAAGATGAAAATCAATACCAGCAATTTCCGGTTGCGGCATTACAAGATCATTTCACAGCTGCTTTTGCAGAAGCAGATGTTTACATCAGCAACGGGTTGGCGGCGAGAGCAGGTGTAAGGGCAGAACATTCTTCTCTGTTGCAAAAAACGAATGTTGCACCCCGGGCTTCACTGGCATACAAGTTGGCTAACGCTGCGCAGCTTTCAGCAGATTATGGCGTGTTTTATCAAAAGCCTCAATCGCAGTATTTAATGTGGCATCCACGCCAGAATCAGTTGCGGGCAGACCATTACATAGTCACGTATCAAAAGATTGGTTTCAACAAAGTATTTCGGGCACAGGTATTTCACAAAGAGTACAAGCAACTCACCAAAACCTTTCCCGATACCAGTAGTACCGGCACCGGATATGCCCGTGGAGCAGAACTTTTTTGGCGTGATAAATCCACTTTCAAAAACTTTGATTACTGGGTCACTTATTCTTACCTCGATACTAAGAGAGCTTACCTCAATTATCCTTACGAAATGCAGCCAACATTTGCTGCTACGCATACCGCCAATTTGGTTGTAAAAAGATTTTTCACCAAAATGAAAACACAGCTGAATATCAATTATCAATTTGCTGCTGGTCGTCCGTATTATCAATTCAAATATAATAACGGTGCTCAGCAATGGGATGTGCTCGATCAGGGCAAAACCATTGCATACAACAACCTGAGTTTTAGTGCCAACTACCTGGCCAATATGGGCAAAGCCTTTGGCGTAGTAGTGCTGAGTGTAACCAACGTGCTCAACAGCAGGCAAGTGTTTGGCTACAATTACAGCTACGATGGCACCAATAAAGTAGCGGTGGTACCTCCCGCAAATCGGTTCATTTTCCTGGGCCTCTTTTTAAGCTGGGGTACCGACCGTACACAAGATGCTATCAACAATAATTTATAACGGCTTTCATTTCATCAACCACACAAACTACTATCATGAACAACATGCACAACAATGAACTTTGGGAAACAGCCCGCCGTAGAGCAGGATTTAAGAAGAGCCTCACTTCTTACTTTTTGGTCAATACTTTTCTGATAGGCATCTGGTATTTCACTACCGGAGGCAACAGTCAGCATTTTTGGCCTATTTGGCCCATACTAGGTTGGGGGCTTGGCCTGGCTTTTCAATATGCCAATGCTTATATGGGCACCCAAATCTTTTCTGCTGAAAAAGAGTATGAAAAACTGAAAAACCAGCAACCATAATCATCATTTACATAAGCACTCCACTTCAAAAAAATTACTATGAAAAAAATCTTACTGCTTTGCCTCACTGCTTTTTTGACCATGAATATGCAAGCTCAAAATGAGAAGTACGTAAATTTCATGAAGAAGAACATAGCAGCACTCGACTCTGCTAAAAGTCCTGAAGACCTGCAAGTGTCGGCCAACAATTTTGAACGCATAGCCAATACCGAAAAAGATGCGTGGCTGCCAAATTACTACGCTGCCTATGCTTACATTATGAAAGCATATTATGTAAAAGAAATGAAGGATATCGACCCTTTGTGTGATAAAGCAGATGTGCTGCTGGCTAATGCAGAAAGTTTATCGCAAAACAACTCTGAAATAGCTACGCTAAAAGCTATGTGCCTTACTGCACGTATGCGGGCCGATGGCAGCCGTGGCATGACCATGGGGCCCAAAGCCACCATGATTTTGCAGCAGGCCCTGCAGCAGCAACCAACAGGTAACCCCCGTGCATTAATGCAGATGGCGCAAATGAAATTTTACACGCCGGCTGCTTTTGGTGGTGGCAAAGATGCCGGTATTGAACTGCTGAAAAAAAGTATTGCTGCTTACGATAGCTTTAAACCTGCCAGTGAGCTGGACCCCACCTGGGGCAAGCCATACGCAGTAGAGCTGTTGGCGCAATGGACAGCTCAGTAAGTAGTATTTCTTGTGTATAAATCAGCCGCCAAAGAAGGAATGAGCTATTACCTTCACTCAATACAAAAGCAAAGATGGAAGACAAACCTTTAGACACCCACGAAAGCCTGCAGGTAATCAGTAGCATGATTGCTAAAGCGAAAGATTCGCATCACGATACTGGTATCGTATCCATTCTGTGGGGTACAGTCATTGGTCTTTGTTCATTAGCAACCTGGTCGCAAATACAATTCGACTACAAGCTGCCTTTTGATATTTGGGTGCTCACTTTTTTGGCGGTGATACCTACCGTTATTTTATCGGTAAAAGAAAACAAACAACGTAAAGTGAAAACTTACGACCAAACGGCTATGGACGCCGTTTGGATTTGTTTTGGTGTAGGTATTTTTTTGGTGGTACATGCCAATAATCATGTGTTTCAGATGGTGGGCGAATTAAAGAGTATAGTAGAAGCCGCCGGAGAGCCAAGGCCAGCTCAAAGTTTTCTTGAATATTATTCCGCGTACATGCTGGTGCTGTATGGTATTCCCACCATCGTTACTGCCAGCATCAAAAACTTCAAACCCATGTGGGTGGGGGGTATTATTTGTTGGATAAGCGCATTGGTGGTTCCTTACACCAATATAAAGGTTGATATGTTGCTGATGGCGCTGTCTGCCATTACTGCATGGTTTATTCCGGGTATCATTTTGTATCGCAGGGCTAAGGCAAGAAGAAAGGCAGCACATGTTTAAAGACCTCGATCCCATATTGCATTCGCAGCTCAGGCTCGCCGTGATGTCGCTGTTGATAACAGTGAAGGAAGCGGAGTTTACTTTTCTGAAAGAAAAGACCAATGCTACTGCCGGCAACCTGAGTGTTCAAATCAATAAATTGAAAGAAGCGGGATACATTGAGGTAAAAAAACAATTCAAAGACAACTATCCGCAAACCCTTTGCAACATTACTGCTGCGGGTATGGAAGCCTTTAATAAATATGTAAGGGATTTACAGTCGTATTTACAAACTGGGACAACGTAAGCGTTTGCGCATATCCCGTTTGTTTTGCCCACCAAAAATGCCGGAGTTATAACCCGATCTGTTGAGATTGAAGCCGAACTTAATGACAGCAGTCCAGTAGGCATCATTTTCATTTGAGTTGCCACGGGGTCGTGTGTCTCTTGGTGGGGTATGTATAGTGCTGCGGTTGTACAATTGGCGGGCAAGTGCAGCCTGGCTGGCACTCAGGTAATTGGCAAACAAGTTCGGATCTACCCAGTCGCCATGGTGTACATCATCAATGTAATCGGTAAAGGCTGTGCGTTTATTGATTTCAAAACGCATGGTCAATTTGGGAGATACGTCGTACCGGAAGCCTATGCCCACAGGATAAGCAAATGAATTGAGCCGGTATTGTTTCCTATCAGGGTATTCTGCAAAGCCCTGACCTTCTAACCGCAGCGGATGCAAATCAACCCAGCCATTGGCTGTGTAGGCTCTCGGGTTGAAAGTAAACCAACTGATACCCGCCATGATGTAGGGCGATAAACGATAGGGCGTTTTATCGTACGACCGGAAAAGTTCTGGCAAATGCAATTCGCCCATCAGCATTACTTCTCTGATTGGGCTGCGGAAATTCAGGTTTCTTTCATACCTGCCAATGGCACTTGGAGCAGTAGCGTTGGTGAGTAAACTATCGTATCCTTCAATGCGGCCTATGTTTGCTTCGAGGCGAACGCCAAATACATTGCGATAGCTGGCAATGGCATATAACCCTGTGCTGAAATTTGTTTTTAATAAAGTAACCCCTGCAAAAGGACCCTGATACACCCGTGGATTGCCTTGAATATCGGTAACCCCGTTCATCATGCCGAGGTTAATGCCTGCTTCAATCAGTATTTCTGGTTCGTAAATACCGGTGCTGTATTGAAAGTATCCCTGAGCCGAAAGCCCGGATGAACTACCGAAGAAAACTGTAGCCAGTGTGACGGGTAAGCAGTATTTTTTAAGCAACTGAAGCATGATATCGAAAAGCAAAATAAAGAAAATTGGGCCAATTCAATGTTTAACTTTTGGTTGATCCCTTCTTTGCCAAACGTTTTTGTTGCTGCATGTAATATGTGCAAAGATGCATTAGTCCGCAATCATCACATTTGGGTTTGCGGGCCAGGCAGGTGTAACGGCCATGCAGTATGAGCCAATGATGTGCTTTGTGAATGAGTTCTGTAGGCAAATTTTTGACCAACTGTTTTTCGGCGGCCAACGGCGTAGTGGCTTTTTTAGTAAGGCCCAGCCGGGCACTCACACGAAATACATGCGTATCCACCGCCATATTGGGTTGTTGCGCAATTACGCTGGTCACCACATTGGCTGTTTTACGGCCCACGCCCGGTAGTTGTACCAGTTCTTCTACCGTCATGGGTACTTCGCCACCAAACTTATCAATCAGCATTTGGCCAAGGCCCAGCAGGTGCTTGGTTTTATTGTTCGGATAGCTGATGCTTTGTATTTGTGCAAACAGGTCGGCAAAATTTGCATTGGCCAGTGCCTTTGGCGTAGGGTACTTCCTGAAGAGTTCAGGTGTTACCATATTTACCCGCTTATCGGTACACTGTGCAGAAAGCACTACCGCAACCAAAAGTTCGAAAGGACTATCGTAAGTAAGTTCTGTTTCTGCCACAGGTATATGTGCCTGAAAATAGCGTATCACCGTGTCGTACCGTTCTTTTATTGTCATCCCGCTGTTGTTTGCTGTAAAGTGCGGCAAAGAAAATAAAAAACTAATCGATGGTGGCAGTGTCTATTTCGGCCATGCCATACGCCAGTATTGCTTCAACAGACTGACGGCGTGGAGCAATTTTGGCCCTGTCCAGCGAACGGGCTGCATCTTGAATGACGCGGTATTTTTCTTGTAAAGGCCAACTGCTGTCGAGAGCTTCGGCAATGGCGGCTGTATCGGTAAGCGACGATTCGTTGTAGTGGAAAGCAATCAAATCTTCAGGAGTAAAGTTGCGCATAGGCAAAAACAGTTTAAGATTTCAGGCAGGTTTGGTAGTAAAAACGATGATTGGCCACCAATATTGTATGGCAGCAAAAAATAATACCTAAAATAAAAAGACTAGTTGCCGGTGGCGGGCACCACAAATACTTCTTCATTGGGCCGCTTCATGTAATATTTTTCCCGGGCGTATTTTTCCAGCATGGCAGGGTCATTGTCCAGTGCCTGCAGCTCTTTTTTGGTCAGCTGAATCTGCTCTTTGTAGTACTCAATTTTTTCATTGAGTTCGTCCAGTTCGCCTGCCCGATGGCGCTGCGCAAAAAAGTCGTTCTTGTCAAAAAAAGCCATCCATACCCCAAAAGCTGCCAGAGCCAGCAGGTAGCGGTTGAGCAATATTTTGCGGAGAATGGTGAGCATAACTTTTTTGTTCACTGCAAATATCATGCTCAGCAGTACAAGTTGCAGGCGGAGCATTCTCCACATCTTCACAAACAAAAAGCAGCCCCACAAGAGGCTGCTTTTGTATGTATGTGTTGGTAACTGAAATTATTTACCAAACTTGAGGTTTTTGCCAGGGAAGTAGGCACTTTCTTCCAGCAGTTCTTCGATGCGGAAGAGCTGGTTGTACTTGGCAATACGGTCGGTGCGGCTGGCGCTACCGGTTTTGATTTGGCCGCAATTGAGGGCTACTGCCAGGTCTGCAATGGTAGTGTCTTCTGTTTCGCCGCTGCGGTGGCTCATAATCGTGTTGTAACCGGCATGCTGTGCCATGGTTACTGCATTGATGGTTTCGGTAAGGGTACCAATCTGGTTTACTTTTACCAGCAGGGCATTGGCAATGCCTTTGTCGATACCTTGCTGCAGGCGGGTTACGTTGGTTACAAACAGGTCGTCGCCCACCAGCTGGCACTTGCTGCCAATGGCTTGGGTGAGGGCTTTCCAACCATCCCAATCGTCTTCGGCCATGCCGTCTTCGATGCTGCAGATGGGATATTTCTTCACCCAGCTTTCCCAGTATTTTACGAGCTCTTCACTCTTCATTTCTTTGCCGCTGCTCTTGTGGAATACATACTTTTTCTTTTTGCCATCCCACAATTCGCTGTTGGCAGCATCCATGGCAATTTTGATTTGCGTACCGGCTTTGTAACCCGCAGCAGTAATGGCTTCCAGTACAGTTTCAATAGCTTCTTCGTTGCTCTGGATGTTGGGGGCAAAACCACCTTCATCACCCACGTTGGTGCTGTAGCCTTTTTTCTTCAGGGTGTTTTTGAGGGCATGAAAAATTTCGGTACCCCAGCGCAGTGCTTCGCTGAAATTAGGAGCACCCACAGGCATAATCATGAATTCCTGAAAGTCGATTTTGTTATCGGCATGTGCACCGCCATTCAAAATGTTCATCATGGGCACGGGCATTACCTTGGCATTGGTACCACCTACATAGCGGTACAGTGGCAGGCCGGCTTCTTCGGCAGCAGCCTTGGCTACGGCCATGCTCACGGCCAGCAGTGCGTTGGCACCGAGCTTGCCTTTGTTGGCAGTGCCATCCAGCTGAATCATGGCATTGTCGATGCCGGTTTGATCGGCTACGTCCCAACCAGCCAGCTCATTACTAATGATGTCATTTACATTTTTTACGGCTTTCAGTACTCCTTTGCCGAGGTATTTTTTCTTGTCATTATCACGCAGTTCAACTGCTTCGTGAATACCAGTGCTGGCGCCACTTGGCACGGCAGCACGACCCAGTGCTCCTTCGTCAGTTACTACATCAACTTCGATTGTGGGGTTGCCACGACTATCCAAAATTTGACGGGCGTGAATGTTTGCGATGTAAGGCATAATCTTTTTTTGTTTGAATGAAAACGATAAATGATTGCTTGTGAAAAAATCGGTTGGCCTTTTTTGCAAGGCAAGCAAATTTCTGCCTTTGCAACTACAATCCCAACGAAAAAAGTCAGGAATTATCCTGACTTTTCTAAGGTTATTTTTCAGCAACAGTATTTGTGGTCAATTCTCTGAAAATGCTTTCCAGCGAACCACCTTCCTGCATACTGCGGATGTTTAGGTTTTCGTTGAGTGCCAGTTGCATCAAGGCCTTGCGGGCATCTTGTGCATTGTTGGTTTGCAGGGTCCAGCTCTGGCTGTCGGTTTTTTCGGCGGCCAAAATGCCCGGCAACCGAAGCAGCCACTCGGCTTCAATTGTTTCCGTAAACGAAACACGGAGTTGCTGGCCATCACTTTTGCTACGCAATTGTTGCAGAGGTGCATTGGCCACAATGCTGCCTTTGTTGATGATGATGACCTGCTCACAAATCGCCTCCACTTCCTGCATAATGTGGGTGCTCAGCAGCACGGTTTTATCCTCACTCAGGGTTTTAATCACCTGCCGAATTTCCACAATCTGGTTGGGGTCGAGGCCGGTAGTAGGTTCATCTAAAATGAGTACGGCAGGGTTGTGTATAATGGCTGCAGCCAATCCCACCCGCTGTTTATACCCTTTCGAGAGCTGGCCAATTTTTTTATTGGCTTCAATGGTCAGCCCCACTTGGGTAATCACATCTTCAACACGCTGCTTGAGGTTGGGCACTTTGTACAAAGCACCTGTAAAGGCCAGGTATTCGCGGATGTACAAATCGTAATACAAGGCATTGTTCTCGGGTAAATAGCCTATTTGTTGTTTCACTTTTTCGGGGGCCGTTACCACGTTGAGGCCACTCACCAATGCGGTGCCGCTGTCGGGTTGCAGGTAGCCGGTCAGCATTTTCATGGTGGTGCTTTTGCCCGCACCGTTGGGCCCGAGAAAGCCAGTGATTTGGCCCGGCCGGGCTTCAAACGAAATATTGTTTACCGCCAGCTGGCTGCCGTATTGCTTGCAGAGTTGTTGTACTTGTATCGACATAAAGTGCCTGCAAGATATTTGATTGGCTGCCAAAAAATCGTCAAAACCGCTACACCTTACTTTTGCATCGTGAAAAAACTAATTGTAGGCTGCCTGCTATTGGCAGCGCAAAGCACACAGGCACAGCAAGTGCAATACAGCGGCTGGCTGGCCAGTTTCAATACCATTTCGCTCAAAGGCAAATGGACATTGCATACTGATTTGCAATGGCGCAGCACCAACCATGTAGCACAAGTACAAACAATGCTGGCAAGGGTAGGGCTAAACTATCAGGTGCGGCGCAATCATGTGGCTACGGCGGGCTATGCATACATACCCAACCGTTACAAGGCTGGTGTGGTAGATGGATTGGTGCCGGAGCATCGCCTGTGGCAGCAGTACATCATCAATCAATCATTGAGCAAAACGGTGGCATTGCAGCATCGCTTTCGGTTGGAAGAACGCTGGATACCGAATGTAGCGGCCGTGGGCAATGAGGTGGAAAAAACCGGCAGCCGTTTTGCCACAAGATTTCGCTATTTCAACAGAGCTGTAATACCGTTGCGCAAACAATCGGGTGCTTTCAGCAAAGGGTTGTTTGCATCGGTGCAAAATGAAGTGTTCATCAACACCACGCATCGCAGCCATATAAATGGCCGGTGGTTTGATCAAAACCGGTTGTATATGGCCGTGGGCTACAGGCTTAGTAAAAGAGCCGATTTGGAAACGGGTTATCTCAATCAATACCTGAAGGCTGCGGGCAACAATGCCAACACGGTCAATCACATTTGGCAGCTGGCGGTATACACCAGGTTGTAAGTTTCCAACGGCCTACTATTTATGCAACACCTGCTGCATGCACATGCTGAAGTAAAAAATACATTGGGCATATCACCTGTAGTACTTATGGCAGCAGCAGTTCGGGTGTTTCGCTTGTAGTGCCCTTGCAGGGCAGCTACCGCTTCACCCCCGCATGCCTTCACCTGTGTGCAACTATTTAGCTTCCTGTAGTGTAACAGAATTGAAAAAACTCCCTTTGGTTAAATGAGTTCTATAAAAGCATTACCGATTTGCCGTTCCTGCAGCTTCTCCCGAATTTCTTCAAGCACCAATGGGTCATCTATCGTAGAAGGGATTTTAAAAGGCATACCATCTGCTAACAGCCGAAGGGTTTTGCGTAAAATTTTACCACTCCGTGTTTTGGGTAGTCGTTTCACCACAGCTGCATTCCTGAAATAAGCTACTGCACCAATCTGCTCTCGTATGATGTGAATGAGCTCATCTTCCAGGTCTGCTTCATGAATGTTTTGTCCGTCTTTTAGCACCACCAGTGCCACTGGCCGCTGGCCACGCAGGTCGTCGGCTATGCCAATTACAGCACATTCTGCAACTGCGGGATGAGCGGCTACCATTTCTTCCATTTCGCCGGTACTTAGCCGGTGCCCGGCTACATTTATCACATCATCTACCCGGCCCATAATGTAGAAGTAGCCATCTTCATCTTTATAGCCACCATCGCCGGTAAGGTAGTAGCCCGGTATTTGCTGCAGGTACGATTGCACAAATCCCTCATCGTTGTTCCAGAGAGTGGTAAGAGTGCCCGGGGGCAGCGGCAGTTTTACTGCTACCAAACCTTCTTCTGCAGCAGCACAAGGGCTGCCATCATCGTGCACTATTTGTACATCAAAACCACACACGGGTTTGCCGGCACTGCCAGCTTTGGTAGCCATTACTTCTGTACCCATCATTATGCCCAGCATGGGCCAACCGCTTTCTGTTTGCCACCAATGGTCTATCACTGGTCTGTTCAGCAAGTTTTCTACCCAGTGCAGGGTTGCGGGGTCGCAGCGTTCGCCTGCCAGAAAAATCGTTTCCAGTTTCGACAAATTGTAGGACTGTAAGAGTGCTCCATCGGGGTCTTCTTTTTTAATGGCCCGTATGGCAGTGGGAGCGGTAAACATCACTTTTACCTGATGCTCACTAATGACCCGCCAAAATGCTCCTGCGTCGGGTGTACGTATGGGTTTGCCTTCGTATAAAACTGTAGTACAGCCATGTAGCAACGGGCCATAAACGATGTAACTGTGACCTACAACCCAGCCTACATCACTTGCTGCCCAAAACACATCACCAGGGTCGGCATTGTACACATTTTTCATGCTAAACTTGAGTGCGGTAGCATAGCCTCCGCTGTCTCTTACAATGCCTTTGGGTTTGCCCGTAGTGCCACTGGTGTACAATACATACAACGGATGCGTAGCTTTTACCGGCACACAGGCAGCAGGTGCAGCCTGTTCTGCCAGTTGCTCCCAATCTTTGTCTGTTTTTCGGTCGAGTATTGCTGTGTGCTCCTTTCGTTGAAAAACAATCACGTGTTCAGGTTTATGCTTCGATTCATCAATGGCATGATCAACCAACGGTTTGTATGGCAATACTTTATCGAACTCAATGCCACAGCTGGCTGTAAGTATGGCCTTTGGTTGAATGTCATCAATACGGATGGCCAGTTCGTGAGGGGCAAAACCACCAAACACAACCGAGTGTATGGCGCCTATTCTGGCGCATGCCAGCATGCTGTACACTGCCTCAGGTATCATGGGCATATAAATAACCACACTGTCCCCTTTTTTAATACCCAGCTGTTGTAATGCGCCAGCAAGTTTGGCTACTTTTTCCTGTAGCTGCTGGTAAGTAATGGTAGCTTTGGTATGTGTTACAGGCGAATCATAAATCAAAGCTGGTTGTTCGGCTCTGCCGTTATCTACATGGTAGTCTACAGCCTGATAGCAAACATTCAATTCTCCATCTGCCATCCAGCTGGTTAGGCCGTTTTCTTTGGCGGAAACAATGGTGTCCGGAGCTTTGAACCATTGCAGTTGCATGGCTTGCTGCTTCCAAAATGCTGCAGGTTCAGCCAGGCTTTTGTTGTAGATAGAATTGTACCACATAACAAGCATCATTGTTGTGTGGGTAAGGTACGGCAGGCCGGTAGCAGATGCTACAGAACTATACTAAATAAGCAAATTAATAGGATGCTGTTTATGCGTCTGCTGTTAGTTGCTTCACTTGCTTTACCAACTCACGTGTACTGAAAGGCTTGGTGATGTAAAGAGAAGCGCCGAGGTCGAGGCCTTTTTGGATATCGGCTTCGCTTGATTTTGCAGACAGAAAAATGACTTTACAATGGTTGAGTATTGTTTGGCTTTTGATGTAGGCACAAATTTGATAGCCATCTACATCGGGCATCATGATATCCAGCAATACAATGGACGGCAGTTGTTCTTTGATGATATCCAACGCCTCGGTGCCGTTTCGGGCTACCAGTACATCAAAGCCGTTTTTTTTCATTAAAAACTCCAACGACATGAGTATGTACGGATCGTCATCAACAACTAAAATTTTAAGTGGTGCAGCAGACGACATGGCGTTTGTAATTTGAGAACGAGTCAAAAGTAATATTGTTGATGATAAGGCTCAAAAACACTTATGCGGGTAATGCGCAAATAAAGGTGGCTCCTTCATCGGGTTTGCTTTCTACAAATATTTGCCCGTTGTGAAGTTCAAGAATTTCTTTGCAAATGGCCAGTCCTAATCCACTGCCTTCAGGTTTTTTAAGTGTTTGGTTGCGGGCTTGAAAAAACTTATCGAAAATGAGTTGTTGCAATTCTTGTGCAATTCCCTTGCCATCATCTGAAACCCTGATTTGCCATTCATCGTAGTTGCTTAGCAAGGTGATGGTGATTTGCTGGCGGGCAAATTTGATGGCATTGCCAATAAGGTTGAAACACACTTGGGTAATCAATTCTTTATCGGCTTGCAACAGCGCTTGTGTTTCAGCAGTTCTTAGTTGAATTTGAAGTCCTTTTTCTGCCGCAAGGGGCTGCATGGTATTTATTACATGGTGCAATACTTCTGCCAGATTGATGGCAGATAAATTGAGCCTGTATTTACCGGATTCGTACTTCTCCAGGGTTAAAACCTGAGTAATCAGATGGCTAAGTCTTTCGGTTTCTTTTGTAATGGCTGTAAGGTACTGTTGGCGTTGTTCTTCTTCCAGATCCGGATTGTCGTGTACTATTTCGCTTAAAGCCCGAATACTGGTGAGTGGTGTTCTCAACTCATGTGTAACGGTGTATAAAAATTCGTCTTTCTGTTCATCCAGCAGTTTCAATTGTGTATTGGCCTGCTCTAGTTGTTTTGTGGCTTTGCTTAACTCTAACGAACGCTTACGTAACTCCTTGTTCATCTCCAGCGTTTGTTGATTTTCGCGGAGAATGTTCAGTACTTCATCAATATTTATTTCTTCTTCCTTGGTGATATTGCTGATGAGAATACGGGCAGAAGCTGTGCCAATAACGCCGCCCAATATGCGTTCACTAAAAGTCACAATTCGGGGGTCTGCCTGTCCATCTGCATCTAATTGAATGGAGTGGCGAATTGCATAGGCCTGAAGAAGGTTATGGCTTCTTGCTTCGCCTAAAAAATTATTCAGCAAATGCTGAATGTCTTTTAATCTGGCGTTCCCTTTCCAGGCTATTTCATTATTGCTGATGCGGTTATTGCTAAATACATCTACAAACAATGCTGCCTGAAAACGTTCTTGCGATTTGGCCTGTGTGTGCATTGAAATGGTTACATACAAAAAAGTATTGGCCAGCAAACTCCAAACCATGGCATGTGCAATGGGGTCTAACGCTGATAAGCCAAACAAACTATATGGTTTCAATGCTGCAATACCCCAAGGGCCATGTTGAACAAAGTGGGCGTCGGGAAAAGCCCCGGGCAAAACGAGTGTGTACCCCCATAGCAGAAATCCGGTTATCATGCCTGCCATAGCACCATTTCTGTTGCCATCTTTCCAAAACATACCGCCAATAAGCGCAGGTGCAAACTGAGCTACTGCACAAAAAGAAACGAGGCCAATGGATACAAGTGTAAGCCGCTGCCCAATAGTTTTGCTGTACACCAAAGCCAGTATGAGTACCAGTGCAATGCTAATGCGCCGAACCCATAAAATCTTTTGTTGAAACGAACCTTCCGGTTGCTGCTCCCTGCTGAAATTGCGCACCAGTATTGGCATCACCAGGTTATTGCTAACCATAATACTGATAGCAATGGCTTCTACTACTATCATACTGGAGGCTGCAGAAAAACCGCCAATCCAGGTAATCATCGCCATCCAATAATTGCTTTGTTGCAGTGGAATGGCCAGCACATAATTATCCGCATCTACACCGCTGCCTGCAAAAAGAAAACTTCCGCCTAATGCAATGGGCAATACAAAAAGGGTGATGAGAATGAGGTATAAGGGCAGCATCCAAATGGCAGAACGGATATGCGATTCATGCACATTTTCTACCACCGCTATTTGAAACTGACGCGGTAGTAGCACCATAGCAAAACCAGATAGTATAATCATAGCCGTCCATCCAAAGTATACAGAAGGGCCTTGCATGGTAAACTTTTGTATGGCGTTTTCTGCTTGGCTTGTGGTACTAAATAAATCTAGCGGGCCATTAAAAACGCTGTAACAAATGAAGAGCCCACCTACGAGCAATGCCAATAATTTCACGATGGATTCAAATGCAACTACTGTTACAAGACCTTCGTGTTTTTCTGTAGTATCAACACTTCTTGCACCGTACAAAATGGTAAACAGCATCAGGATTAAAGTGATGGATATGCCAAGAATGGTAGTGCTTGCAGGGGTATGGTTTACCTCTGTCATAATGATTTGCAGGCTGCTGCTAATGCTCTTGATTTGCAAACCGATGTAAGGAATAATGCCAATCATGGCCATGAGACTGACAACAATGGCGAGTGAAAAGTTTTTGCCATACCGGGTGCTGATAAAGTCTGCTAAGGATGTAATACGCAGCTCCTTGCTAATGCGGACCATTTTGCGTAGCACAGGCCAGAAAAATGCAGCCATGATGGTGGGCCCAATATACACGGCTAAAAATTCTGCACCGTTGGAAGCGGCTCTGCCTACACTGCCGTAAAATGTCCATGCAGTGCAATACACTGCGAGGCTTAGGCTGTAAATAATGGGTTGATGAATAACGGATTTTCCCTTCAGTTTTCTTTTTTCTGCCCATGTAGCAATAACAAAGAGTATACTGAGGTACAGGAGGCAAACAAGTAAAATAATCCATTCACTCATGCCTTGGGTTTGTTTGATTTTTCAGGAAGGGTGTACCAATACATCAATCCAACAGCCCCAATCCACACTGTAAAAATATAGATATAGAGAATCGGAATACCTTGAATAGTGCGTGGCTTATTGAAAATACCCATGAATGGAAACGCCAATGCCACAAAGAGAAAAACCCCTGTAACAACGATGTGCCCGGATTTAAATGATTGTGGCATAGCAGGTTCAATTTTGGAATACGCAACGGCTTCATTGCAATGTAATAAGTTTATGCCGAGGCTGTGAAGGGAGTAAAAAAAAGAGTGGCCAATTGGCCACTCTTTTTTTATATCTGCATTTATTTAGTCTTCTATAAAATGGGCATGTTCGGGATTGTCATCAATCAGTTTGTATTCCCCTTGCAGCGCATACATGCCGAAGATGACCAGACCACCTACTACAATTGGCAGTAAAATAAAGATGATGATAATGCCAAATACCAAATCATCTTGCTTGCCGCTGGTGAGCTTGGGCCAGCCCAGTACGGTAATACCAAAATATAGAACAGCCAATCCGAGTGCTATCCAAACAATGCCGAGTATTTTTTTAACTGTATTCATGTGTTTGTATTTATGCTATGATTTAATCGTCGATTTCTTTGTCTTTGGCATTGATATACAAAACGCCAATTATTAAACATACTGCGGCTACACCAATGGGATACCACAAACCTTGCAAGTACCATTGCGGATGGTCGGCTGCCTTGGCA
>JADLHL010000262.1 GCA_020848815.1 Chitinophagaceae bacterium
ACTTACTCCGCCAGCGTCCACTGCGAAGTGCGGCCCAGGAAACTCATGCTGCACAAAAAGCCCCGCAGGTCTATCACATTGCCTTTAAGGGTGAGTTTGCCGCAATAGGTTTTGCCATTGTTGGGGTCGTACACTTTGCCGCCTTCCAGCACATTGTTGTCGTTGGTGAGGGCAAAGCCGGTAAGAATCAGCAGGTCCATCAGTGGTTTTTGTTGCCGGTTTTCATCCGGATTTTCTTTGTCGGTGCGGGGCTTACCGTTAGGGTCGTTGGGCACTTTCAACCAAACTATTTTGCCGTAGTATTTACCATCTACCGCTTTGTAAATTTTAATCTTCGAGGTTTTTTCAGCATTGTACCAGGTACGTTCTATGGGGTGCTTTTGTGCTACTGCCAGCAGGCTGGTCAGGCAAAAAACGAAGGCAAGCATTGTTTTCATGGCGATGATATTTTACTGCAATAAATATAAAATGCGAACATGATGTTCGCATTCATAACAGTCGGTTATCAAAAGTTGTTATTGTCCGTCGTAGGCCCACTTAATCCAGGTGGCGCCCCAGGTAAAGCCGCCGCCAAAGGCTGCCAGCACAATGTTGTCGCCTTTCTTCAGCTGGCTTTCCCAATCGCTCAGGCACAGCGGCAGCGTACCCGCCGTGGTATTGCCATACTTCTGAATGTTGATCATCACTTTTTCCTTGGGTAACTCCATACGGTTGGCCGTAGCGTCGATAATGCGGAGGTTGGCCTGGTGGGGTACCAGCCACGCAATATCATCGGCAGTCAGGTTGTTGCGTTCCATTAGTTCTGCACTTACATCGGCCATGCCCTTTACGGCAAACTTGAACACTGCCTGACCTTCCTGGTATACAAAATGTTCTTTGGCCATCACCGTTTCAATGGTAGCGGGTTTGGCACTGCCGCCAGCTTTCATGTGCAGGTGGGTGCAGCCGCTGCCATCGCTGCGCAAAATGCTGTCGAGTACGCCCAGGCCTTCGGTGTTGGGCTCCAGCAATACGGCGCCGCCGCCATCACCAAAAATGATGCAGGTGGCACGGTCGGTATAGTCAATGATGGCACTCATTTTATCGGCACCTACCACAATTACTTTTTTATAACGGCCGCTTTCTATGAGGGTGGCGCCGGTGGTAAGGGCGTACAAGAAACCGCTGCAGGCAGCATTGATATCGAAGCTCCAGGCATTTTTAGCTCCTACGCGGTCGGCTATCAGGTTGGCCGTGGCCGGAAACACCATGTCGGGGGTAACGGTGGCGCAAATGATACAGTCAATCTCCAACGGGTCGAGGCCTTTTTTCTCAATGATTTGTTGCACGGCAGGTGCGCCTAAATGGCTGGTGCCCTTGCCTTCGCCTTTCAAAATGCGGCGTTCTTCAATGCCGGTACGGGTACGAATCCACTCGTCATTGGTGTCCACCATTTTTTCCAAATCGAAATTGGTGAGTTTATCTTCTGGTACATAGCCGCCAACGGCGGTAATAGCTGCGGTAATTTTTTGGCTCATAATTGGCGGCGAAGATAAGGTTTGCCGAAAAAATGGGGCATTGCGATCGTTCTGCGGCAAAGGGATTGCCGGTTGCTGCACATGAACATTTTTTGCCGATGCATGAACAAAATGCAGTCTTGCAAGCACCAAAAGGTTGTATTACATTCCCATTCAATAACCAGATCTATGAAAAAAAATGTCGCTTACAAGTCACTTGGCTTGTTCTTTTTATTGCTTACACACACTGTATTGGTGGCTCAAAATGTGGGTATCGGAACTTCGTTTCCCAGTAGTAAACTTACCATTAGCGGTGCCGAAAGCACAGGCAATGGACAACAAGTGTCCCTCAAGCTGGAAAACGTGCTAAGTTATAACGCTTGGTATTTGCGGGCCGGCGCACCGGGCACAGCCACACCTGCACATGGCTTTAGCATAGCCGATAACTTCGGGTATCATTTTGCACTGGATAGTTTTGGCCGGGCTGGTTTCAATACTTTATCGCCAAGGTCAAGAGTAGAAATCAGTGAAAATTCTTATCTGGATGGATTATTTGGGGCGCAACTCTTACTATATGAAAACGATAATGATTTTGCCAGGCTTCGATTTGCTAACAACCTCTACAATGCTGCCACCAACAACAAGTTTTGGGATATCGCTGCCCGCATTGGTGCCGCCGGAGATTTGACAACAAACGCCAGTTCGCTTAATTTTTATTTACAGGGAACAGGCGATATCCTTCACCTTTCAGGCAATGGCAATGTGGGCATCGGCACTACAGCGCCATTCAGCAAATTGCAGGTAGTCTCTGATTTTGGAAACGTAGCCTCTTTTGCCGGACCTAGTGGTATGTTTATTGGCTTTTCAGAAGCCGGGGCCTTTAGGGGATATGCCGGATCGGTAAGCGGTGGTCCAAATGATATGGATTTTTCGACCGGAGCTGGCAATGCTGTAGGAAAAGTGCACTTGGCATTAACATCCAATCCGGTTCTTACTGTAGCGCCATCGGCCGAAGCTGGCAGTGTAGGCATTGGTACCCAAACCCCGTTAGATAAATTACATGTGCTCGGTACCATTAGAAGTAGTACGCTAGCTGGCAACGGTGTAAGGCGGGTGGTAGCAAATGCCAATGGTCAGTTGCTGGCTGTGCCCGACACCGGCTATGTATCAGTGCCGTTTACAGCATTTGTAAAAGACAATGAAAGCACCGCCAGTACTATTAATCGTAACAGTTCATCGGGCGTATCGCTTAGCACCGGAGCTACAGATTGGTTGTATGCGCCTATCAGCCTGCCCGATAGTTGCCGCATGCTATCATTAACCGTCACCTACCTCGATAATTCGGCAGCCAATAATTTGGTGGCTGATTTACGCTATATCATCAATGCCAGCTTTGTGGTGTTTAGTTTGGCCAATGTAAATACAGGTACTACAGCATCAGGAACTACTTCACAGGAAGTTACGGTGACTGTACCTGGCAGTTTGTTTGTAAACAATGATGACAATAGCTATTATCTGAGGATTGCGCCAGCAACGGGTTCCACATGGGCAGGTACGACGTTGGGCATTCGAAGCATTCGGGTAAAGTATGTGAGCTATTAGCCACAGTAGCTGTTTCGATTGGGAATGTTGCATTCTTTAGGCTAGTGAATCCCTCCGGATAAAACAATGTCGACGCTTCCCATCATTTTCCTACCGCACTTCTTTCGCTTCCATCTTTCTTTGTAGTACAAAAAAACATACCAATGACACGCATGCTTCCCTTTCTTTCACTCGTAACAGTATTTACAGTTATGCAACTTTGCACTACTGCCCAAAACATTGGTATTGGCACTACCACTCCATTTACACCACTGGATGTTCGTTCAACCAGCCTCATTCATTTGTTTCGGTTAGATGGGGCAAACGGTACCTATATGTCCATTAATGAAAATGGTTCGTACAGGGGCTATTTGGGTTCTTTTTCAGGCAATGCAGAAGATGTGGATTTTGGTACAGGAGGTGGCAATACCACTGGCAAATTGCATTTAGCAATTCAGGGTTCGCCACAACTAACTATTGCCAGCAATGGCAATGTGGGCATTGGCAACACCAACCCTGCCTGGAAGCTGGATGTAAATGGAGGTATGCAGTTGCTGGGCAGATTGGTAGTAAATGGCAGTAGCGGAACAGCCGGACAGGTGCTTACCTCCAATGGAACAACAGCCCCAAGCTGGACTACCCTCGGTACTGCCATGGATAACAATGTTCGCTTCGAAGCTAACCTTGCGGGAGGCTCTAGTTCTGATGTAAATCCACCCATGGCCTATACAACAGAATACAATTTAAACCCAACAGCCGTTTCTATTAATGCTTCAAACATTACCATTAACAGGTCCGGTCTTTATCATATTGAAGGATTCTATTCCATACGTGGAACGTTCTCAAGTCCTCCAACTCATTATTTACAGGGGGTTAGTCTAGCCATCGGTGCCAGGTTGTACGACATCATGCCAGCCTCACAACCTGTGCAAAGAGATGTGTCATCTGGATCATTGGCACGTTATTCTTCAGTCCATCGTTTTGTGCAAGAAGTCTATATCACGGCACCCGTTAATATTTCAATCGTCCCTTTTACAAATTTTGCTTCTGGAACGGCTTCAACATTATCTGTAATCAATGGAGGTAAAATCTCCGCATACCTGATTGCAGATTGATCTACGCTTACCGAATTTGTTTTACAAAAAAAGCAGGGTAAAATCCCTGCTTTTTCTTTATGCCAAATTGTGAAACACTTTTTGCACGTCTTCGTCTTGTTCCAGTTTGTCTACCAGTTTCAGTACTTCTTCCGATTGCTCATCGTTGAGGCTTACGGTGGTGGTAGGAATCCATTCCAGTTCGGCGCTGATGGGGCTGAGGCCTTTTTCTTCGAGGGCTTTTTGCAGGCTGCCAAAGTCGGCAAAGGCGCAGCGTAGCACCAATACTTCGGTGGTATTGCCAGCGGTATCGGGGTCCGAGGTGCCTTCACCCAGTTCTTCCAGGCCGGCGTCAATCAGTTCCAATTCCAGCTCGTCGGCATCCAGTCCTTCAGGCTTGAGCTTAAACACACCCATCTTTTTAAACTGAAAAGCCACGCTGCCGCTGTTGCCCAGCGCACCGCCGCCCTTGTTGAAAACAGATTTCACATTGGCTACGGTACGAACGTGGTTGTCGGTGGCAGTTTCCACCAGCACGGCCACGCCATGAGGTGCATATCCTTCATATAAAATTTCGTCATAGTTCACCAGGTCTTTACCCTGAGCCCGTTTGATGGCTGCTTCTACACGGTCTTTGGGCATGCCTACGCTGCGGGCATTCTGAAAGCAGCGGCGAAGGGCAGCGTTGCTGTTGGGGTCGGGGCCACCGGCTTTTACAGCAATCACAATTTCTTTACCAATACGGGTAAAGTTTTTGGCCATTTTGTCCCAGCGGGCAAACATGGCGCTTTTACGTACTTCAAATATGCGACCCATAAAAAAATATTTCTGATTTCTGATTTGGGATGTCTGATGTGAGGGCGAATGGACGGGTTGAAACAGACTTATTACTCAATCTCAACCTTGACCTCCACTTCAACTCCACAATGCTTAATCAAGCCCTCCGCTTTCGGCTTTGGGCTGCAAATGTAATTGTTGATTGCATTGAAAATACCCTTTACACAAAGAACGCTACCCCTGATGGAGTAGCGTTCTTTATTATTCAAAAGCGCAGTGCACTATGCGTTTGCTGCTTTTCTCAGTTTACTGTTTTGCTTACTGTATACAAAGTAAATAACCACACCCAGCACCAACCATGCACCAGACAGTTGGATGGCATGCAGGTTCAGTTTTGACATCAGGAAAATGTTGATGCCAATACCGAGTACGGCAATCAGCGGGAGTGCAGGCACCTTAAAGTTGCGCTGGAGGTTAGGTTCTTTTACCCGGAGCATCCATACTGCAATACATACCATGGTAAAGGCGAACAAGGTACCAAAGCTGGTCATATCGGCCAGGGTAGAAATGGGGGTGAAACCTGCTACCAGTGCTACAATCAAACCAATGAGGATATTGCTCTTGTAAGGTGTTTTGTTTTTTACATGCAGGTCGCTGAAAAACTTGGGAATCAAACCATCCTTACTCATGCCCATAAATATGCGAGACTGACCCAGCAGCATCACCATCATTACCGAAATAAGACCAACGGTTGCAGCCACAGTAATGATGAATACCGCCCAAGGCATACCTGCCAGATCGAAGGCCGCAGCTACGGGAGCTTTAATGGCATCAGGATATTTTCCGGCGGGGTTAAAGTCTGAATAGTTCATCATACCGGTGAGTACCAGCGATACCAAAATGTACAACACGGTACATACCAGCAGCGACATGATGATGGCAAAAGGCACATCTTTTTTCGGGTTGATGGCTTCGCCGGCCTGAGTAGAAACGGCATCGAAACCTACATACGCAAAGAAGATGGCAGCAGCACCTGAAATTACACCGGCCCAACCATACGCATCGTGTACTTCGCCGTTGTTAGATACCTGCGCTACTTCTGGAACAAAAGGTGTCCAGTTGTCGATGTTTACATAAAATGCACCAGCCAAAATCACAAACAATACTGCGGCTACTTTCAGGATAACAATAAAGTTGTTGGCCTTGGCGGCTTCTTTGGTGCCTTTTACCAGCAATGCGGTAATGAGCAACACAATCACCGTGGCGGGCAGGTTCATGGAGAAGCCGCTGCCTTGGTAGCTGCCCGGATCTTGTGTCAGATAGTCGGGCAGGTGCAGGTTAAAGAGGTGCAACAATTTGTTGAAATAACCGGACCAGCTAACGGCCACCGTCATAGAACCCATCGCATATTCCAATATCAAACCCCAGCCAATTACCCAGGCAAACAGTTCGCCAATAGTGCCGTAGGCATACGCATAGGCAGAACCTTCTACAGGAATCATGCTGGCAAATTCGGAATAACATAAGGCGGCAAACACACAGGCAATACCGGCAATTACAAAAGACAAAGCCAAAGCAGGACCCGCATGGAAATAAGCACCTGTACCGGTAAGTACAAAAATACCACCACCAATAATGGCACCAATGCCGATGGCGGTCAGGCTCCACTTGCCCAGTACCCGCTTCATCTCGCTTTTCTTCATATCCTCTTCAAAGGCGGCAAGTGGCTTTTTAAGGAACAAACTCATAAGCTATCTGATTAGTTTTAGTAGAAAAATGCTTTAAGGCGGAAAAATAGAGAATAATGCAACATACGACGAGATAAATTGAAACGCCTTGCGGCCATAGCCTTAATGACATACAACAACTTGTGCCAGGCAGAGGCAGCAGCATGTGCCGTTGTTCCGCTAACTTTCCACCCGTCAGAAAAATTATCCGGCTTTGACCAGCTTTTCATTCATACTATACCTGTTCATTTTTTTGTGGCTTGTTTGGCGTAGCCCATGGCTGCGCCAAATAGGTGTGGCACCAGTTTGGCTTATAGGCTTGTACCTGCTGAAAGTAGCTGCTGGCATTGCCTACGGATATTTTTTTACCCGCCTGCCCAACTACACACAAAATGCCGATACCTGGCGCATGTTTTTAGCCGGCGTAGCCGAAAAACAATGGTTGCTGCAAGATCCCGCCGCCTGGCTGGCCGATGTGTACACGCCCCGCTACGCTGCCGATACAGGCTTGCTGGGTACCGAAAACAGCCTGCTGAATGATGTGAAAGATGTGGCACTGATTAAGCTGATTTCAGTTCTCAACATAATCACCAACGATAGCTACAACAGCAACCTGTTGTTTTACAATTATGCGGTTTTCATGGGGCAGGCAGCCTTGGCTTTGTGTTGGAAAAATATATTGCAACAAAAAAATGCCGGCTGGCTGTTAGTTATTATTGTTTGCTGGCCGTCTACTTTGTTTTGGTGTAGTGGCTTCCACCGCGATGGCCTCATTTTGTTGGGCTTGGGTGTATTTGCCTGGAAGACCTGGCAAGAAACACAGCAACCCAAACTGACCAATAAAATATGGATGCTCATCGCCATTGCCCTGCTCTTTTTCTTACGCAATTATGTAGCGGTGTTTGCGGTAATGGCAGCAGTTTTCTTTTGGCTCTTCACGAAATGGCCCGCCAAACGTTGGTCAATATTCGTCGCATTTATTACTGGCTGTATGGCATTTGCCTTGGTGAGTGGCCAAGCCATTCCGCAAGCCATAGCACAGCGCCAGCAGGCATTTGCGCAATTGCAGGGCGGCTCACAAATGGCTGCTGTGGCACTCGATGGTAGCTGGTGGAGTTTGCTGTTGCAATGGCCTTCAGCAATGCTGAGAGGCATACTTACGCCGCCACTCAATCTGCGCTGGGCGTGGAATGATTTGCCTTTTGCTGCAGAAAATATTGTTTACGTGTTGGCGTTTTTGTGTGCATTTTTTTTGATAGTAAAAAGAAAAGTGGGTGCATTTGCCCAACCACAACGTAGTTGGTTCATTGCTGTGGCGGTTGTAGTACTGCCCATCTTATTACTCATTGGGTACACCATTCCATTTGCTACTGCCATTGTCCGGTACAAAAGCATTTTGTGGCCTATACTTTTGCCGCCGGTGATGTATATCATTGTACAATATCTGAAGCAGCGCTGGCCCAACAGCCGTTGGCTGGCATTCTTGTAACTTTATTTTCCAACAGCTTACATATCCGCATGACAGCACAAGCACTTTTACTTTGGTTAGAACAACGTGGGGCACAAAAAATAAAATTCGCCTTTACTGATATCGATGGTATTCTGCGGGGCAAAATCATTTCTACCGAAAAATTGAAAGATGCCCTGCAACACGACACCGGCTTTTGCGATGTAGTGTTTGGCTGGGATAGTCAGGATGCTTTGTACAGCACTGATATAAAAGTAACGGGCTGGCATACGGGCTTTCCGGATGCGCTGTGCCGGTTAGATACAGCTACACTCAGAGAAATTCCATGGCAAGACAACATGCCTTTGTTGCTGGCCGATTTTCCAACTGTGGCTGCATGCCCCCGCAACCTGCTGAAGCAAGTGGCGAAGCAAGCAACCGACATGGGTTTTACGGCCCGTTTTGCACAAGAATTTGAATGGTTCAATTTTGCAGAAACGCCACAATCGCTGGCCGATAAAAATCATCAGCAACCCAAGCCCGTTACACCGGGTATGTTTGGCTACTCTATGTTGCGGCCTTCGCAGTTGATAGATTACAACAATGCCTTGTTTGATGAACTCACCGCTTTCAATATTCCCATCGAGGGCTTGCATACAGAAACTGGCCCCGGTGTGTACGAAGCCGCCATTGCACATGATGAAGTGTTGGCGGCTGCAGATAAAGCTGTGCTCTTTAAAGCAGGCGTAAAAGAAATTGCGAATCGCTTTGGTATCATGGCATCGTTCATGGCTAAATGGAATCAGCAGTTGCCCGGTTGCAGCGGTCACCTGCACCAAAGCTTGTGGAATGCTGCCGGTGACAACCTGTTTGCCGATGCGGCGCAAGAGCGGGGCATCAGCAAATTGCTGGAGCATTATGTGGCTGGTCAATTGTTGTGCCTGCCACATTTGATGCCGATGTATGCACCCACCATCAATAGCTATAAACGACTGGTAGAAGGCGCTTGGGCACCCACTACCGTAAGCTGGGGTTATGACAACCGCACAGCGGCTATCCGGGTGTTGCATCCGTATGCAAAAGCTACAAGGGTAGAAACACGCATCCCCGGTTCGGACAGTAATCCGTACCTCGCTATGGCTGCAGCGTTGGCGTCAGGTTTGTATGGTATCAAACATCAAATACCGTTGCGGTTGGCTGCTACCACAGGTAATGCCTACGCACAAGAAAGCAACCTGCCTTTGCACAGCAATTTGGCCGATGCTACTTATGCCATGCAGCAATCTGCTTTGGCTAATGAGTTGCTGGGTGAAGCATTTATACAACACTTCACAGCTACTCGTATTCATGAATGGAAGCAGTATAGCGACGCTGTAACGGATTGGGAGTTACGACGTTATTTTGAAATCATTTAACTGACTTTCGATTTATAAAGTACAGTCAGGTTTATCCGCCACTATGAACATCGATTATAATCAAATCATCCATAAAGCTTGGGAAGGTTACGATGCCAGCCGAACCATTGCCCGTATAGAAGACCTGAGTGTGTACGTAAGTACCAACCGGGTGTGTAAAGTTATTTTTACCGATGGTGATTTCATCATTGCTAAAGCGTCCAGCTATGGCAAGTATGAGTTTTTTAAAGAAGACCATCGCATTATTCAAACGCTGAGCAACAACCTGTTGTACCCCTTTGAAAACCTGCTGGCCAAAAGCTTGCAGAAAAACAACAGGGTGTACATCTACCGCCATAAAAAAGCGAAGCATGATGTGTGGGTGGTGTTTTACAATCCAACGAGGGTGATGGAACGCTTGCCCCGCAGGTTGGATGATGCTCACATCAAAAGTTTGGCCAGGCAAATGGCGAAATTTCACCTGGCCTGTACCCGTATCAAAAATGTAATACCTAAGTCGGGTAAAACATTGCGTACAGATATCAATGCACTGCTGCAGACTGTCGAAAAAAATCCACGCACATTTGGCAGCCGCATGCATGCCGATTTAATCAAATATCACTGCGAGCAGTTTTTAAAAAATCGGCTGAAATGTAACGTCAGTTCCTTCGAATTGATACCCGTATTCATTGACTGGAACATTGGTAATTTTTCCGTCATCAATAAGCATGAATTGTTTAGCCGCTGGGATTATGATTGGTTTCGCATCAGCTACCGCATGCTCGATTTTTATTTTCTTAGCAGGGTAGTAAGTGATGTGGGCGACAGAACCGTTTTCAGCTATGTGATTGATACCATGATGGAGCCCCGGTTTCTAATGTTCCTTACAGAGTACCACAAAGTATTTCCATTGAAGGCTGATGAAATTCGTTTTCTGCGGGAAGCCTATCGCTTTTTTATTTTGAACTATGTGGTAAAAGATGGCAATCACTTTTTCAGCCCGGAATATGCGAAAAAACTGCGCAACGAAGCGTTTGAAATATACCTGCCCAGCGTAGACCGCGATTTTGATCCGGAGAAAATTATCAAACACCTGAAGATTACAGGATAACGGACTTAGGATTTATTTATCCAATAGATTCATGACATGGTGTTTGCCCTTGAGCATGTATTTTTTGCTTTGCTCAATGGCATCCATCACTTGCTCTAAAATGGCATCTGCAGGTGCGTCGTAATCAATTTGCAATGGTGGTTTTATACTGATATTGAGTGTAGAACCCCGTTTTTTAAACTGCAATCCTTTTTTGTCGAAAGCCCGCCAAAAACCATTGATGACAACTGGCACCACAATGGGGCGATTGTTTTTAATGATGTGTGCAGTGCCTTTGCGACCAGGCGCAAAAGGTTTGGTGGTACCCTGCGGAAAAGTAATCACCCAGTTGCGTTGCAATGCTTCATCAATTTTTTGGGTGTCTGTTTCGTCGCGTTGTCGTTGCACATTTTCGCCTTTAGCCCGCCAGGTGCGTTTGATGCTGATGGCTCCGGCCAATGCAAACAAGCGGCTGAGTAAGCTGCTGCGCATGGTTTCTTCTGCGGCTATAAACTTTACCCGGGTAAAAGGAAATAGTAAATAATAAGGCAAGCCAAGCCGGTTCATTTTGCCCCAGCGGCGGGCACAGAAAATATGGAGGAAAGTAATAACGTCGGCGAAATAAGTTTGGTGATTGCTCACAAATAATACATTCTGATGCGGCAAATCTTTGATGTGCTCCATGCCGCTGATCTGCGTTTTGTTTACCACATTCAGGCCGGGCCAACTGGCGAGGCCCACCAGTGTGTACACAGGTGCCTTTATCAATGATAATTTGGCTAATTTTTCTCCAATACAAGGCATGCAATCACGTTGTAGTTCGGCGGCTAATGTAGGAAAATTAACAGCGAACTGTTTTTCTGTTCATCATTTCTGTTGCAAGGTGAAACGAATGGGCATCTTCCTGCAACTTCGCGGCATGAATGCCTACTCTACCGAAGCAGTAATTTTTGATATGGATGGATTGCTCATTGATAGCGAACCCTTGTGGGAGCAGGCTGGTGCAGCATTATTGCGCAAATTCGGGGTTACGCTTACGCATGCACAGTATGCCACTAGTACAGGGCTTCGTACCAAGGAGTGGTTACAGTATTGGTTCACTCATTTCAACCTGCCACATGCCGATATTGAACAGGCTGAAACTGATATTATTGATGCGGTAATTGAGCTGGTGAAAGCACAGGGAAAAATGTTGCCCGGCGTACCCTACATATTGCAATATTTTCAGCAAAAAGGCATTCGTATAGGGCTGGCTACATCATCGCCCATGCGATTGGCCGATGTAGTGCTCGACTTGCTGCAGATTCGTTCTTACTTTGAAGTTATCACTAGTGCAGAACACATGCCTTTTGGCAAGCCTCACCCACAAGTGTATATGGATTGTGCCGCTGCCTTGCAAGCAAATCCGCTCCGCTGCATTTGCTTCGAAGATTCTTTTAATGGCATGATTGCGGCCAAGGCTGCCAAAATGAAATGCGTGGTGGTGCCTGCTGCTGCTCAGTTACAACAGGCCCGTTGGGGCGCTGCCGACCTGAAAATTTCTTCGTTGCAAAACTTCAACGATTTGCTGCTGCGGCAGCTGCAAT
>JADLHL010000263.1 GCA_020848815.1 Chitinophagaceae bacterium
CCAGTGCTGCTACAATAATATCGGCCTGCAAAGTCAGTTCTTTCAGGTTGGCAGTTTTGCTGTGGCAAACGGTGACGGTGCAGTTGCCATAAGGATGCTGGCTGCTCAGCAAAATGCTCATGGGGCGACCCACAATATTGCTGCGGCCAATCACCACTGCATGCTTGCCGCTGGTAGGAATATTGTATTGCTCCAGCATGAGCATGATGCCATAAGGTGTGGCTGGAATAAAACTTTCCAGTCCTTGCACCAGCCGGCCCACACTCACGGGGTGAAATCCGTCAACATCTTTGTTGGGGTGGATGGTTTCAATCACTTTGGCTTCAGAGATATGCTTGGGCAGTGGCAGTTGTACCAAAATGCCATCCACATCATCGTTGGCATTCATGGCTTCAATTTGCGCCAGCAACGCAGCTTCGGTTGTGTCGCTGTCCATACGAATGAGGGTAGAAGCGAAGCCCAGTTCTTCGCAGGTTTTTACTTTACTGGCCACGTAGGTTTCGCTGGCGCCATCGGTACCTACCAATATGGCTGCCAAATGCGGTGCTTTTTTGCCCTGTTGCAGCCTGTCGGCTACCAATGATTTTACTTTTTCCTTGATAGCAGCCGAGGCTACTTTTCCATCCAATAATTGCATGGCGCAAAGATAAGGAACTGCCTGCGGCCTTTAGAAAATGGCCTGTCGGCTGTTTACATTTTGGTATTCACATAAACAATTGCTCCACCATTATTGGGAAAATGAATCCAAGGAGTAAACGAGCCCAAAAAATGGATCCGGTGATAAATTGATGTGAACGATAACACAGAGGGAGGCGTTGGCTGGGCAATCCCGATAGCTATCGGGAGGCCGGAGGCATCGGGTTTGCATTGATCCCGATAGCTATCGGGATTCTTTGGTTACTTTCTTTTTTTCAAGAAAAAGAAAGTAACAATGCTTGCTCAAGAACAAGTCGATGTTAGATATGAACTGAAGGATAATAAAAACTTTGCAGAGATAAGTTCATGCTACATGACGTTAATACCTATTTTCACGGGTAAACAACTGTGTGTGAGATTTTTTTTCGCCCTGTTCCTGCTAACCCTGGGAAAAACTGTACATGCTCAATCCATTGCCCTGCCGGCCTCAGCCCGGTATTTGGGCGTATTTGCCTATAGCGATAAGCAGGCCGATATTTTTTCGAGCCGGGTAAACCCCGCAGCATTGGCAGCATTGCCACAATCGTCGGCGGGTGCGTATGCCGAGCGAAGATTTATGTTGCAGGAATTGAATCTTTTTAACGGGGCAGTCGGACTCAATACCGGCTCCGGCAATTTTGGGGTGCATGCTTCCTATTTTGGTTTTGCGCAGCAAAACCAATCGCAGCTGTCGCTGAGCTACGGACGGCGGGTGGCTAAAGTAGTAGATGTAGGTGCTTCATTTCATTACCTCCAGCTGAGCCAATCTGGCATTTATGGCAATGCCAATGCCATTACCGGTAGTGTGGGGCTTATGTTTCACTTGGCCAACCGGGTGCATATTGGAGTGAATGCTTACAACCCCATACGGGCTGCCTGGAGCAAAGACCAACAAGAACGGATACCCAGCCGCTACAGCATGGGCGCAGGTATTGATGTGTCGGATAAATTGTTTACCGGTGTAGAAATCATCAAAGAAGAAAACCAACCTGTGGATGTGCAGGCGGCTATTCATTATGCATTTCTGCCACAGTTTTTTGTGCGGGGTGGGGTAGCTACGCAAACGTCGAACTACTTTGCTGCCGTTGGTTTTCAGTTGCCTGCTTTTCGCATCGATATTTCGGGCAGCTATCATCAGCAGTTGGGCTGGAGCCCCGGCATTTTATTGCTGGCAAAATTTGGTAAAAGTAAATCGGCCATAAGTGCCATCAATCCGTAAGCGTTATTGTGTATGAAGCGGTGCTTGTTGCTCATAGTATGTTGTATGCTGCTGTTGCATGTGCAGGCACAAGTAGTGCAGCAAACCACTGTGGAGCAACAGTTGGAAAACCTGGCTGAAGCAGATGAAACAGAAACCGAAGACGATTCTTATCTGCAACAGATTCAGCAATACAGCCGCAATCCGCTCAACATGAATACGGCGCAGGAAGCCGATCTGCAAGTGTTTCGTTTTTTGAGCGAATTGCAGATACAAACCTTTCTGCAATACCGCCGGCTCAACGGCTTGCTGCTGAGTGTGTATGAACTGCAAGCCGTGCCCGGCTGGGATTTGGAAACCATTGCCCGCATCCGGCCATACATCAGTGTTGGTCCTGCAGAATCTGTGCTGCAAAACTTTGGCAAACGACTAAGCGAAGGCAATCATTTTATCCTGTTCAGGGTGGGCCAAACATTGGAAAACAGCAAAGGATTTTTGCCAAAAGATACTTTGCCAGCAACGTATTTGGGGAGCCAGCAGCGGCTGTTGTTTCGCTATAAATACGTGTACAAAAACCAACTGCAATACGGCATTTTAGGTGAGAAAGATCCAGGAGAACAATTCTTTAAAGGGGCACAAAAAAATGGTTTCGATTTTTACAGCATGCACCTGTTTGTACGCAATGTAGGCGTAGTAAAACAACTGGCTTTGGGCGATTTTACAGTTAACCTCGGGCAGGGTTTGTTGGTCTATCAATCCCTGGCTTTTCGCAAGAGTGTGGATGTAATGAACATCAAACGGCAGGCAGAAACCTTCAGGCCTTACAACAGCCCGGGCGAAGTCAATTTTATGCGGGGTGCCGCTATTACTGTGGGCAAAGAAAAACTGCAGCTGAGTGTGTTTGCTTCCCGCAGAAAAGTATCGGCCAATGCCGTAGTTGATTCTGTCAATTTTGAAGATTACATCAGCAGCATTTTAACCAGCGGCTTTCACCGAACAGAAAATGAGTTGAATGACCGTTACAACATCACGCAAACAGCTACGGGCGGA
>JADLHL010000264.1 GCA_020848815.1 Chitinophagaceae bacterium
ATGGCCGCTTTAGGCACGGGCCCACCATCAGCAGCTATATGGCATTGCCCGTAGCCACATCTGTTACCCACGAATTAATTAAGCCTGCTGTACAAATGGTGGAAGCCCTCTACGAGCCGGGCAGGGCTTACAAAAAAGCGGGTGTACTACTCAGCGATATTGTGCCCGACAGTGCCGTGCAACGCAGCCTGTTCGACCATGCCATGGACGACCGCAGCCGCAAACTCATGGACATGATGGACAACATCAACTTCAGCCAGCGCAACGATGTGCTGAAATACGCCGCCGGCGGTACCACCCGCAACTGGAAAATGCAGCAAAACTTTCACAGCCCCCGCTACACTACACGGTGGGATGAGTTGTTTGAGATTGGGTGAGAGATGAACTGTTTGTTGTTTGGAGTTGTGATGGTTGAAGGGAATTTCATTGTGGGTGATACCAGTCACAACAGCGACGAAGCTCTCTACACCTCTTCTCTAGCATCTAACATCCGTCATCCAACATCTACACTCAGCTGTCTTTCTTCGGAGGGGCAATGCGGTAGTCGTTGCGGTTGATGCCGGGCACACCCCGTGTTTTTTTACCGGCAGTGGTATCGGCATTTTTGGCAGCGGGCTGCAGGTTGGGCGGGCTGGCTACCTGTACGGTTGATGGATTGGTGATGATTGTCTTTTCTGGCTGGTTATTGGCCGGCGGTGCCTCATTAGCCGCATCTTGCGACGCATGAAGATCGGGCGGCACTACCAATCCGTTATTGTTGTATACAGCGGTATCTGCCGGGCGGCTTTCGGGCAGTGCAGTAGTACCGGCAGCATTAGCCGGTGGCGGCGATGCACCAACCGGTGCCAATGGATTGGGCGATACTACAGCGGTATCGGTCTGCACTGCAGGAGTGCTGTTGCTGGCAGGTGCAGTGGCATGGTTGGGTGTGCTGCGCTGGTACCACAGCCACAAGCCGGCTGCAGCTATCAATACAATGGCCATACCGGGCCAACGCAAAGCTCCCGTAGGCGTACCTGCAGGTGGTGCAGGTGGTGCAGGTGGTGCCGGATCATCCGGTGGTATTTCATTATCCAGCTCACGACTGATACGGGCCCAAATGGCATCGGCCATAGCAGGCATTGCCGGCAATGCTTCAAGCTTTGCCGCAATCAACAATTCGTATGGTTGCCGTTCATTCATGCCTGGTTATCTAACAGAGGATGTCAACATTTTTTGTAAACTTTTTCGGGCTTCGCTCAGGTGCCACTTACTGGTACCCTCGCTGATGTGCAATTGCTCCGCTATTTCGCGGTGGTTATATCCTTCTACCACATACAGCACAAATACAGCATGCGTGGCAGGTGGCAGTTTTTGTACAAGTTGCAAAATATCGCCGGCGCTTATCTGTTCTATCACCGTGTGTTCAATCATTACTTCGGCTGCCGCATCCAGCTCTTCGGGGCTGTCAAACTTGCTGCGGGCTTTAATATGGTCGAGGCCTTCATTTACCACAATGCGTTTGAGCCATGCATGAAAACTGCCCTTGGCCGCATCGTACTGCCGTATGTGTTTGAACACCCGCACAAAGGCCATGCTCAGGATGTCGGCCGCATCGGCTTCATCGCGACTATAGCGCAGCGCTATGGTCATGGCAAAATCGTACAGCGACCTGTAGAGCAGCTCCTGCGCCTTACGGTTGTTATTGATACAACCTTCAATCATCCATAATATGTCTTGCTTGCTGGCGTTCAACGGGCTTACTTATTCGTTGTGTACTTCCTGTTTTCTTTTCAGCAAAATAGTGGCACCAATGGCGGCGGTAACCAGTTTGGTTGGCGCATCCAGTTCTTTGTACATCCATACGGTTGGCTGCAGAATATCAATTACCCCAATTACGCCATCTTCAATGCGCAGCTCATAACCGCTGAGCATGGGCGGGCCCAGCAATTGGGTGTTTTTGCCACTGCCTGTGGTTACATTTTTGATGTATAACGGATGGATGGTTATGCTGTCTTTACCATCGGTAGCATAATAAGTGCTGTTGGTATAGGGCAGGTCGAGCAGGTTGCGGGCTGTGTCTTTGCGGCGGTCGTATTCCGATTGCATCACCAACTTCCAGGGCTGCCCATGGCTGTAGTTGTACGGCACTATAGCAGCTGAAAAATCATAGTGCTGATAATTGGTTTGCGATACTTCGCCAAAAATGCTGTTGCTTTTATACACTTTGCCTCGTTCTGTAAATGTTTCAAAAGCAAATACATCGGCCATAAGTTTTCCATCACGGATGGCAAACTGAAATTTATTTTTTTCTGTTTGGCGCAGGTTGTCTGTTTGAATATTGAAGAAGCGCAACAGTTGATCTTGTGGGCGAAAGCTGATTTGGCTGGCCTGCCATTTGCTGCCCATATCCCAGCCACGTTTCATTTCGCCGGTGATGTACGGACCAAAATTGAGCGACTGATTAAACGTGAAGCCTTGCAGGCCTTTTACCTTCAGTTCTTCTGCTTGTGCTGAAAAGGCATCGGGTACAGCTACCTTGGCTACGGTGCACGATGCAAAAAGCATTGTGGCAAGGAGTATACGGAGGGATGTGTTGGTGTTCATGCGAATGCAGTATTTAAAGTGGGTAAATCAGTGATGAAAGGCAAAGAGAACCGTGTGCAGCATTGCGTGGCAAAAATATACCGCCCTTCCGGTCTCTTTGTCGCTTTCATTCACCGTTTTCAACCGATTACAAAAAATATCCATTTGTGGGTGTTGGCTACCGGGCTTTAATTGAGGTAGCTGTATTGTGTTTTAGCATGGTAGGCCACGGCACCACTCATGTAGTTTTTGTACTGCTTGATGAGTTGCACAGGATATCCTTTTTCATCGTAGCTGTACTGAAACGTACCGGGTATAAAAACGGGGAACCCGCCACCATACGATTTGTTTTCTGCCATCAGGTTGTTGTTGCTCATGTGGCGCAGGTAGATATCCTGTACACCCAATAACCGATACGGATTGATGTAACCATCGTAGGCAAATGTGCCGCCTTCGCCGGCACCGGTTGAGCCGCGGCCATGCTCTTGAATTTTGTTGCCATTCTTCAGGGTAAACTGATACTCGAGTGCCTGACCATTGCTGAACAGATAATCGATGTTAACAGTTTTGCCTGCGGTGCTTACACCGTACGAAACTGTAGCATACGTGGTTTGATCGTAGCTCTTTTGCTCCATGTGTGTTACCAATCCATTGTTGGCGTAGGTAAACTTCAGGTAGCCATAAGGCTGATGCTGCCCGTTGAAATACCGCACTTGGGTGAGCTTGCCATTTTGGTATTCAAACTCATGAATTTGCTGCAGCTGCAGCTCGGCATACTGTGGCAACTTTTGGTAGTAATGCGTAGCTACCAACTGGCCTGTAACATTGTAGGTGTATGTTTTTCTGCTTTCGGGCTGATACTGTCCGGCTACTTCTCTCCAGGTTTGTTCTTCTTTGAGTTTGCGGGCAGCTACGGCACCACCAATAGCAATGGTCATACCCGGTGTAACCGCACTAGCAGGCAGTTCCATGTCGTCGGCAATGTTCCATTTGCGGTACGCAAAATGAAAGCGGGTTGCCGCCTTGGGCAAGCCAATATTGTTGAGGCCGGCCTTGAGTTGCAACAACTCCTGATGTGGCTGCTGCTGTGCATCGTACCAGGTTACTTCCAGCTGGCCGTCGATATAATCGAATACATAGCCACCAATATTTACCATGGGATGAATGGTAACTGGAATTCGGGCCGGCGAATCGAATGCCGACACCGGATAGCCAAAGGTTTCTGGTGCATCTACGGCACCAATAGCGATGGCATCCAGCGTTACAAGACTGCTGTCTTTTACCACACTGGCAGCTACTGGTAGCACCCGGCTGAGGCCCGCTGCTTTTGCCGACTGGCGCAACGGTGTGGCTAACACATAGCGACCGCTGGCGTCGCTGATTTTGCACTGCACAATGCTGTAGTTGCCGGCTGGCAGCGTCAATAATGCGGTGTTGAGTTGTTGGTTGCTACCGGTTACGGGTGCTTTCAGCACCTGTTGGTTACCGGCCAATTCAATCAGCAGTTCGGCAGTGAGAGTGGTGGCGGCAGGTATATTGGCCGGTGTACTCAGGTACAGTACAATGCCTGTTTCGTTACTGCCGGGGTTATCGGGCGGGCCTTGCTGTCCGGGTGTGGGTACAATGGGTTTGCTGCAAGCCAGCAACAGCAGACAGGCTGCTGCAAAAAGAGTGATGCTGTTGAGGATGTTCTGTTTCATGGTGATGTTTTTGTGTGTTATCAATCGGTTGAACAATAGCAATACCCCCGGCTTTGTGCAAAGCGTTGGGTGCATTTTGCCGGTTAACAGAAGATTAACAAGCCGCCAGCTGTTCTCTCTTTCATTCCCTATTTTCGTTACCAACCTTTTTTCCGTTTATGTCATTCACCATTGCTATCTCTCCAACCCGTACGCCTTTTCGCAGCAACTATTGGCTGTGGGCATTCATGGTTATCTTTTTTGCTATTTGGTTAAGCTCCCTGCTGGGCACCACCGACCTCAGCAACTGGCTGCTGGAAAACACCCTCACGTTTTTGTTTGTCGGTTTTTTGTTGCTCAGCTATCGTCGCTATCAGTTTAGCGATACCTCGTACCTGCTGATAGCTGTGTACCTGTGCCTGCATGTATATGGCAGCAAGTACACCTATGCCGAAAACCCGCTGGGCTATTGGCTGCAGGAGGTGTTTGATACCAGCCGCAACCACTACGACCGCATTGTGCATTTCAGCTTTGGCTTTTTGCTGGCCTACCCCATGCGGGAAATGTTTTTGAAATGGGTGGGTTATCCCAAGGTTGTATCCTGGATTCTGCCCATCGAAATCACCTTGTCGGTATCGGCTTTTTATGAACTGATTGAATGGGCCGTGGCCGATATCTTTTTTACAGCACAGGGCGATGCCTACCTCGGTACGCAGGGCGATGTGTGGGATGCGCAGAAAGATATTTTCCTCGCCTTCTCCGGTGCCATTCTGGCTACCAGCATTGTGTCAATGATCAAGCGGGTGTTTAATGTGTATGAAAAAAGCGGCGAGTAGCTTTTTCAACGCACAGAACGGCATTGCCGAAGGCAACAAAACCTCAGTGCACTCTGCGTCCTCTCCCGCCTGCTGCGGGACAAGTTGTGCGAAAAAAAAATCAACGCAAAGACACAGAGACACCAAGTAATGTGTGGCAATAATTAGCTAGCACATTTAACTCCACTCCATTGCCGAAGGCCACAAAACCTCCGTGCACTCTGCGTCCTCTGTGCGACAAAAATTCTCCCTTTTTAACCGCAGCGAAACAGTGTACGCAAAGCCGTTTTGCCGAAGGCAATACAACCTCCGTGACCTCCTTAGCTCTGTGCGAAAAAAACTCCCCGCCCTACTTCGGTAAGTTCCGCAGCATAAATGCCCGAATGTTACCACCCATAATCTGTTCTATTTCGGGGCGGGTAAAGCCTTGCTGCAGCAATGCTGTTACAATCAGCGGTGTGCCCGTTACGGCGAAGTGCATTTCGAAAGCACCAT
>JADLHL010000265.1 GCA_020848815.1 Chitinophagaceae bacterium
AACCCAAATCATTTCGGGAAAATTGCGAGCAGCAAAATTAGGCCTTAACTATAGCATAATAATGCTTAGAATTCTCTTCAAACACCACCTTATTTACCAGCAGGCTTTTTTGGAAGCCAAGGCATGGGCGGTGTTGGCACTTGCACTTTGTAATAGTTATTTCTCAAACTATCGTTCCAGCCGTTGGGGTTGTTGTTGAAGCTCTTGCTACTAAAATATACCTGACCCTGAATATTGGGCGTAGTTCTGGACAACTGAATTTGCCGGGGCAGTTGGCTTTTGTCTTTCCAGGCAGTATTGCTGTTGGCCCGGTAAGGTGCAAGGCCAATGTAGCAGTGGCGGCCAAAACTGTTTGCACTCCACCATTCAATTAAAGTGGTATAATCTGCTTTGTCGTGACCAATTTCCCAATAAAGCTGAGGTACTACATAGTCAATCCAGCCTTTGCGTAGCCAAAGCAAAATGTCGGCGTATAAATCGTCGTAGTTGGTTTGACCGGCTTGCGTGTTGCTGCCGTTGGGGTCTTGGCTTTTGTTTCGCCACACACCAAAGGGACTGATGCCAAATTTTACCCAGGGCTTTTCTTCCCGGATTACTTTGTGCAGTTTCACAATAATGCTGTCTACATTGCTGCGGCGCCATTGGTCTTTGTTCATGCCTTTGCCATATTGCTGAAAGGTTTTGGCATCGGGAAACTCTTTGCCCGCAATTCGGTATGGGTAGAAGTAGTCGTCGAAATGAATGCCGTCTACATCGTAGCGTTTTACCAGGTCTCGGATGATGTCGGTCAGATAGTTTTGCACCTCTGGCAGGCCAGGGTTATAGTATCGTTTCACCACGGTCGCGTCGCCATAATCTACAAACCATTCCGGATGAACTTTGGTAGGATGGTTAGGTGCTACACTACTACGGGCAATATTGAACACAGCACGATAGGGGTTGAGCCATGCATGAAACTCCATGCCCCGTTTATGGGTTTCTTCTATCATAAACTGAAGGGGATCGTAGTATGGAGACGGGGCCTGCCCTTGCTTGCCGGTGAGGTACTCACTCCATGGCTCGTAGGGGTTTGGGTAAAAAGCATCTGCCACAGGACGAATCTGCATCACGATCGCATTCATACCATTGCGGCGGTGCATGTCCAAAATATTGATGAATTCCCTTTTTTGTTCTTCGGTACTCAGCCCTTTTTTGCTGGGCCAGTCAATGTTTTCTACAGTGGCTATCCATGCGGCTCTAAACTCTGGTTGCTGTGCAAAACCTTGGCTGCAAAATGCACACACAGCCAGCATCAGGCTGCATGCTAATCGAATCATCTTCATGTAAGTGTTGCTGTTTGCAGCGAAGATAGGCGAACAAAAAAGGCTTCCCGTGAAGGAAGCCTTTGCTTTAACAATCTTGTGCGTGGTGATGATTACATCACAGCTCTCAGAAAGGGCACTTCTTGCTGGGCGTCTGCCGACCGCAATTTGTCGAGCAATTGACTCAGCAATCCGATTTCATTTTCATCGAGACTGCCAAGTATGCCGTCCATTTTGTGTTCATGGTCGTCTACTTCTGCCAAAAGTGAAAGGCCTTTTTCTGAAATAACTACATCAACCAGACGCTTGTCGTGCAGCGACACTGATTTTTGTACCAGGCCCTTTAAGACCAAACGGTCTACAATACGGCTGGTGTCACTCATTTTGTCCAACATTCTGTCGCGAATCTGCATGGTGCTCAAAGGTTCTTCGGCACTACGAAGGATGCGTAAAATGTTGTACTGCTGATTGGTTAGGTTGAAATGATCTAGAAGGTCCTTCATTTTCTCCATTACCCAGTTATGGGTAAGGATAATGTTCATCATGGCCTTCTGACAATCATTCCTGTAGGTTTGTTGACGCAAAGCGTACTCAATGCCCATAGGTCACTGTTTAAGGGTTACAAAAGGGGGTGTTTAGGGGGCGTTTGAGTAACGAAGGTAGCCAATGCATCTTAGAATTTCTGCATATACGATGAACAAACTTTGATTATTTGGTATTTTTTTAAAAAACCAATCATTGTTTGAACAGTTTTTGAAGAAATCAACGGTTAAACGATAAAAATTCGCTATTTCTCCCAAACTTTTAGGCCTTCGCTACAATTGGCGCAAATGTCAATGTTTTTACGGCTGGTCATCAGCTCTTTTCTGAATTGGCGATAGTTGTCGTTTTGCCAAACCTGCCGGAAGGACTGCATTTTCAAATTGCCCAACTGGTGCATAGCATCTTTATCAAAACAACAGGGTACTACCAGGCCATCCCAGGTGATGACATTGCCACTCCACAGCCGCCAGCAATGGTTTTGCAGGCCGCTTTTGATTTCCATTTGGCCCTGGCTGTTTTTGCGGTAGCGGCTGTATTTGTCAATCGTGGGAATGAGTTGGTTGGGGTCAGTTTCGTAGTCGTATACCTGAGCGGTTTTAAACCGTACCTGGTCTACTCCAATCTCTTTGGCCAGTTGTTTGATGTCGGCTATCTGGTGCTCATTGGGCTTTACCACCAAAAACTGGAAGAACACAAACGGCGTCTTGCTGTTGAGGGCTTTTTTCCATTGTACAATGTTGCGGGCCCCTGCCAGCACCTTCTCCAATTTGCCACCCACCCGGTAGCTTTCGTACACATCTTGCGTGGTTCCGTCTATGCTTATGATGAGGCGGTCGAGGCCACTTTCCACTGTTTGGCGGGCTTTTTCATCGGTGAGGTAGTGGGCATTGGTGCTGGTGGCTGTGTAAATGCCCTTGCTGTGGGCATATTGCACCATGTCTAAAAAATGCGGATTGAGGTAAGGTTCGCCTTGGAAATAGAAAATGAGGTACAGCAGCTCGGGGGCAATGTCATCAATGGTTTGGCGGAAAAAATCTTGCTGCAGCATGCCTGTGGGCCGCGAAAACTCCCGCAACCCGCTGGGGCACTCAGGGCAGCGCAGGTTGCAACTGGTGGTAGGCTCAAACGAAATAGAAACAGGCAATCCCCATTGTACAGGTTTGCCGGATATTTTACTCAGCTGGTAGCTGCTCCACACTTTGGCGGCATTCCATACCCTTTTGAGTGTCAGCTTCGATATCAGGTTAATACTATCGTTCCAGTTGATATACATGGGGTTGCAAAATACGGTAGCAATCCTGTTTATATGCATTCTCCGGTTTTCGATTCCACAAATCGGAAGTAGACAGCTTGCTAAAATTGAACTAAATGCAGCATTGATAATGATGGTGCAAGCAGGCGGGTTATTTTCGCTGCACACTCTTTGGGTACCCATGGCCAAAAAAAGAAATGGTTTATTCTTCCGGTTTTCCGTCATCGTCCTGTTGTTCATAGGCGGCTTGCTGGGCGTATTTGTTTGGCAGCAGTTCAACAGGGCGTGGAGCAGTTGGCAGCATCGGGATGATCCGGACAATACATTTACCCTCTATGCCGGTTTTGGTATTTGGCTGCCTAATCAATACAGCGTTCATGGTATAGATGTAAGCAGGTATCAAAAAAGAATCAACTGGTCGCTGGTAAGCAAAATGAAAGATGCCGGGGTGCAGTTGCAGTTTGCGTTTATAAAAGCAACAGAAGGCTCCGACATGCTGGATGAGCAATTTCTCCGGAATTGGAAAAGGGCCGGGCAGCATGGCATGCTCCGCGGTGCGTATCATTTTTTCAGAGAAAGTTCTGGCGGCCATGAGCAGGCATTATTTTTTATCAAAAATGTATCACTCGAACCTGGCGACATAGCCCCCGTGCTGGATGTGGAAACGTACAACGGCAATAACGTAGATGTGTTTTTGACAGAGATTGAAGTGTGGCTAAAACTGGTGGAAGATCATTACGGAGTGAAACCTATTTTATACAGCAACGCCGCTTTTTACAACCAATATCTGCACGACAGGTTTGCGGATTATCCGTTGTGGGTGGCGCATTACCAAAACCGCCTGCAACCAAGGGTAGACAGAGCGTGGCAGTTTTGGCAGCACAACGAAACCGGAAAAGTAAACGGGATACGTAGTAAAGTGGATTTTAATGTATTCAACGGCAGTCTGGAAGAGCTGAAAGATCTTTGTGTTCCGTTAAAAAAGCGTTGAATGTGTCACCGCGGTGTAAAACACCTCTTCGAAAATTGGCCGACCGGAGCGGCTGATTTTTCTTTGCAACAGAATCACATCTAACACTGTTTTTTTATATAAAGCCTGCTTGCTATGCTGCACAAAATTGTTCTTGCCTCGGGGCTCTTGAGCATGTCGTTTGTTGCCAGTGCCCAACACCATTCCGGTCAGTTTATTTCGCTGTTGTCAGAAGAAGTGGTGCTGCACCATGCTTCTTATTCCACCCAGCAAGATGTAAAGCCAACAGCAGCGGTAATGCCGGTGGCTGCATTGAATCAAAAAAAACTACAACTGCCTGCTACATTGGTGCAGCAAGTAGCCCGCTGGAAAAAAGAACCCTTCGGCCGGCATTCCTCCATTGTGACCGGCTGGTATAGCAACGGGCAAAAAGCCGTAACAGTAACCCTTCGCCAACAGCAAATGAATGGCAACTGGCAAACCTGGTACAGCAATGGGCAGCACAGAGATAGCGGCCGCCTCATTAATAATTTACCCGATGGAGTGTGGAAGTTGTGGCATCCCAACGGGCAGTTGAGAAGTATTCGGCATTACAATGCCCAGAAATATGAAATGATGCAAGTAGCACTGCGTCAGCAAAATCCGAAACTCACTTTTCATCCGCTGGCCATGCAATCGCATAAGCAGCCCGAAGTTTTTCAGCGGCATACCCGTACATCGGCTGTACTGCCTGTAATGGTAGGCGAAACTACTGCTCCTGAATTGCCTTTTGCCGCAGGCCTGCCACACGGCGTGGTGGCAGATTATAATCAACAGGGAGCGTCACTCATTGCCGGTCATTATCACCAGGGCCTCAAAGAAGGTTTTTGGCAGTATTACAATGAAGACGGACTAATGGCCAGTGGTTACTACTGGCAGGGCCAGCGCCATGGTGCATGGAAAATATTTGGCCACGGTGGTAAATTGCGCATGATGCAGGAGTACCAACATGGCAAACTTGTCTTTAGCAAGAAATACAAATAACCATCTCATCCGGTAGTCATTGCAGCACAATGCTATTTGCCGGCTATCACGTTGGCAAGCATACCTTTGCGCCTCATTTTACTATTTATGAAGAATACGCCTTTTACAGAAAAGCACATAGCACTTGGTGCTAAAATGGCCGAGTTTGCCGGATACAACATGCCCATTAGTTACAGTGGTATCAACGATGAACATGCAACTGTACGCAGCAATGCCGGCGTGTTTGATGTAAGCCACATGGGAGAGTTTATATTGAAAGGGCCCGATGCATTGGACCTCATTCAGCGGGTAACCAGCAACGACGCCAGCAAATTGACTGCCGGCAAAGCACAGTACAGCTGCCTGCCCAACCACGATGGTGGTATTGTAGATGACCTGATTGTGTATTGCCTCGAAGAAAACAAAGCCTACATGCT
>JADLHL010000266.1 GCA_020848815.1 Chitinophagaceae bacterium
ATCCGGCGCAAAAAAACGAAGCTGTTGGCTACCGGCATTCAAATGCTGCTGCACGGTGCCAAGAGCATGCCATACGGGGTTGGCCAAACTATTGCCGAGTGGATGCATGTAGAGGTATTGAAGTATTCAGATGATTGGATGCTTGCACAAAGCGTCCCTTTTTTTGTTGCCATTGGCATGCAATCTTCGTTTGCAAGCTACTGGAATTGCCTGTTTATTTGGTAACGGTTTCTATATTACTTTTTCGCTTTTACTAAATGCTGCTTGTGTTGCTTTGCGTTGAAGCATGTACTATTTACAATAAAATAAAGTGCAATTTTTTGATGGTGTGCTTGCAAAAGCACAACCCTGAATACTTCTCTTTTTTTTACAAGGGAATACAGTGCCGTATACAATGAATTTTTTGCTTTGTAGTAGATGTACTACAAGCCCGTAAACATGAGCTTTGCCAGCTTATACCTGCAAAAGTTTTAATATATTTATACAGTCTTACAAAAGACTTGATTACCTCCTTATCTGCATTAGTTCTTAAGGGATATTCAGGTTTATTTCCTGGTGAAATAAAACTTCTGAAATGAGAACTGCAACCCGTAAGTCCGGCAAGCTCTTGCTGGCAGTATTTCAGCTTTCCGCCATTTTATTTGGTATTGTGTTGAATGCGCAAGCAAGCATCAGCATTACTGTAAACGGGCAGGCCAGTGGGGCATCCGTAGTACAAGGTGCTCCGTTTAGCTGGAACATTAGCGGCCTTACCAACGGTGCTCTAGTGAGCAATGAACTGTGGGTAGATGTAAACAGCAACGGTGTAATAGATGTCGGCACCGACTTTTTGTTTGTGGGCTTTCCACAGCGGGATGGCGATCCGGGATCAGATGGACCCGGCGATGATGATGCTATTGCCAACGGCATCATTACTACAACCATTGCTGGTATGTACTTTCCCGTGTCTTACTATGTGTTTAAAGTAAAATCTGGAACCGATTCGGCAACCTCTTCTTATCAGGAAACAGCTATGTCGGCGCCAACGTATAGCGTAAGCGGAAGGGTAACGCAAGGAGGTGTAGGCAAAGCCAACGTAGCCGTAGCTGTACAAACAGACAACAACGGCGAATTTTATGCATTCACTACGGCTACCGGTTATTATACTGTCAATACTAATCTTGTAGCGGGTACCAATGTAAACGTTCGTATTCCTGTTGATGCTTTTAATAGCCAGCTAATGGGCCTAATTGTTACACCCGGAGAAGTGCAATTCAACCTGTCGGGCAATTTATTCAACGTCAATTTTACAGTGCGAACCGGAACGGTTGTAACAGGTAGAGTTGTAGATGCACAAAGCAATCCCATAGCAGACATGCAAGTACAGATTTATCCTGACGATGGCGGAAATGGATACGATGGAAGAACAGATGGCAATGGACGCTATTACATTAGCGTAGACGTTGGTAATTATGTAGTGCAGTTTGGGAGTAATGAGGATCCGAAAGGATACATCAAAACTTATTACAACCAAAAGCATGTAGGTTGGATGACCGATTTAGTGCAGGTAGCATCTGGTGTGGATACCGTTAGAAACATTAATGCAACGTTGCACAGAGGTGGAGTTATCATGGGTACGTTTATAAAAGACGGTGTACCAGTAAGAGGAAACATTACCGTATTCGATTACAATAATCCTGGCAATGCTCTATACGAAACCTGGCACGACAATACCAATCCCTATTATTATCTCATAGTGCCACCCGGTACTTACAGTGTGCAGTTTAATTTGGAGAACGGGCAATCGCAGTGTTACTACAATCAAACATGGTTTTCACCCGGCAACTCCGTAACCGTAACCTCTATATCAGATACGGCTAAAAATATTGATGTCAACTTTTCTACCCTGCCAAAAGTGTATCAATTTTTAGGCTGGGGCGATTGGAACAATCCTGGCAATTGGCAAAACAATCAGCTGCCACCTGCTACACTGCCTAAGGGCGATTACATCATCATCAATGGTGGTCAGTGTACACTTAACGGATCACAAACAATTTCTATCGGCGCTTATCTGGTAGTAAGGCCAGGTGCAACATTGCAAGTCAACGGAAATTTGATACGTCAATAACAGTCGTTTTCATTGCCAACGAAGTGCTTGCCAACTTTTGGCAAGCACTTCTTTTTAAGTACTCAGTTTATTCAATACTTGTAAAATTTCACAAACGCCAACGATAAGTGTGGATTTTATAATGCAGGTCATTTTTTATGCATTAGCTTGCTCAAACCTGCATTTTACTTAACCCACAGATACCATGTTACACATTCACCCATTTAGATTGAAGCCGGGCCAAGACCTTCGGGCTGGTATAGAAGCGTATGTACAGCAGCATCAACTGAAGGCTGCATTTGTAATAACTTGTGTAGGTAGCCTCACACAATACCATCTCCGCATGGCCGATCAGCCAAGGGGTGAGCGAAAAAAAGGTCATTTCGAAATTGTGAGTTTGGCTGGCACCTGTAGTATTCATGGTTCTCACTTACACCTGAGTGTAAGCAATGAGCACGGCACTACCACAGGTGGTCATTTGCTGAATGAATGCCACGTATATACCACAGCAGAAATAGTGCTGGGCGAAAGTACCGAACACGTATTTGTGCGGGAAAAAGATGGCACTACCGCATGGTAAGAACTGCAGGTGAAAACAAGGCAATAGCAGCGTTTACAAACCCAGTGCCTTCATCATGGCTTCGGCTACCAGTTGGTTGCCGGTATCATTCAGGTGTACACGGTCGTAGCTGAGCTGTCCTTTTTCCTGATTGTTGGGGTTGTTGGCTTCATTGTACGATTGCCAAAAAGCACGAAGATCAACGAGCTTCAATTGGTGCGTGGTAGCCAACTGTCGGATGGCATCGGAGTACTTGTTCAAGTCGGCATCCTGCGGATTGGCGTTGCCCTTGAGCTCACCAATACCAGCGGGTGTTACCAGTATCACTTCAATGTTTTTTGCTTTCAGCTTGTTGATGATGGCAGTATAAAATTTGCCAAACTTATCATAGTCGGTACCGGTTTGGTGGGTGGTTTTATGCCACACATCGTTTACACCTATGTAAATGAAAACGATATCCGGATTTTTGTCGAGCACATCGGTTTCCATACGCAGGTACAGATCATATACCTTGTTGCCGCCAATGCCGGCGCCAATCAATTCATATTGGTTGCTCAGTTTTTTTTGCTCCAGCATTTGCTGCATGCGCCAAATGTAGCCGCCATTGTTTACGCCCATTTGGGTGATGGAATCACCAAAAAAAACAACCTTCTTTTTGGTTGCGGGCAGCCAGCTAATCATCATACACAACAAGGCAAATAAGGCAACAATGCGTTTCATAGTACTAGTAAATTAGAATGGAGCAAGCTACCGAAAAATGCATCAACCTTTGCTGTCTTTTAGCACCAGTAGTTTGTAAAAACGCAGCAGCTCATCCAGCTCTTGTTTGCTGAGTGGGGTATGCGTTTCATATTTTGCTTTGAACAGTAACACGGGTTTGTGTGCCGGATATTTTTCGAGTATGCTGGCAATCACAATGCGTACCGGCAGGCTTTCTTCATGAATGGGTGCCGATGTGGGTGCTTCCGATTTTTGGCGCACAGGCATTTTTTGAATGATGGCTTGCAAAGTGGCCAGTTTGCCTTCGGGTATGTTGTGCACTTTCGAGGCTTTGTGCATCAGGCCTTCCAGTTGCTTGCGGGTAAGAAAGCCCCGCTCCTGATACTGCTGCAGCAGGCTGGCTGCAAATGGCGAATGCGGAAATGTACGCACCGTGATGCGTAAAATATCCAGTATTACATCCACTCCTTGTTTCTGCTTGTCCATGTGTATGCGGCAAATAAAATATAAACTGCTGCAATCTGTTTGACATTTTATTACACAGCCATTTTTTGCTGAAACGACAACACTAAAAACTCAGCAGGCCTTACTACAGATATCATAATTTGTACTCGAAGCATTCCTTCCAACAAATCTGTATTGGTCATGGTTTTACCCAAACCAATTTGCACTGCAAAAGCATGTTCCGGTTTGGCGCCTTGCAATGCTCCTTGCTTCCACAGTTCCGTCAAATAGTTTTCTATCAACGCTTGAATGTTTACCCAGGTGTTGGCATCGTTTGGTTCAAATACAAATTGCTGCAACGCAGCGGCAACGGCAGTTTCAATCATGATGCAGGTTCTTCTGACTGGTATGTAACGCCAGTCTGTGGAGTTGCCATCTAAGGTGCGGGCACCCCAAACCAGTACACCCCTGCCGGTAAATGAACGAATGGCATTAATGCTTTTACCATCAATCGGTACATTCAATTCGGCCTGATCGTTATTGTTGATTTGTATTACCGGCGCCATCACATTGTTGATACTCACGTTGGCTGGTGCATTCCACACCCCACGGGTGTTGTCTACCAAACAATACAAACCGGCTACGGCACAGGAAGGTGGCAAAGTAACTTGTATTGAACGCAGGGCTGAAGACAGGTCAATCGTAGTCTTTGCAGGTTTGTCAGCCATGGTAAGTCCATGCAATGCACCATTGATGTTGCTATCTGCTTTGCCTGTTTCTTTTATCAATGTGTGATGAATGATGCTCACGGCTTCGGGTGCATAGCAAGCTGCAATTCCCGTTTGCAAATAAGGATAGTAGGCAGCGCCATACCGCAATCCCTCTGATGAACCACCTGTTATCATCTTTCTGAAAAACGACACATCATTGCCTTCCGGCACAGGTTGGTTGCTTACATCACAGAGCACAAAACGGTCTTGTGTGCTGGCAGCTTGTTGCATGGCGGTATTGTACAAGGCATACAACTCAGCAGGATTTTGCATGGCGCCCCCTTCAGGAAAAACAAGTAATGTAATTCCCTTTTGCTGCTGCGCTGCCTGCAAGCCCCGCAGCAAATCCTGCGCATCAATGGCTCCGGTAGGTCTGCCGGTGGCAATGATGTAGCATGGACCACCGCCATTGTCAAAATACAGTTGTAGCTGATACCAAAAAATATGCGGTGAAAAGCGGGGAATAACCGCATCTACTTTGCGTTGTGTCAGCTTCTCTGTAGCGCCGTTTTTTTCGATTACATCATCAACGGTCAATGTAATTTTTTCAGCAGGCATACTGCCAAAGTATTGTTGAAACTCGTGTAGACTATTGATGCGGAAGGGTGTAAAATCTAAATCGTTGTCAGTTTCTTTTTTGGCCATTTGCGTATACCCTATAAATGCGGGTACAGCAGTGGGAATATCTATCGGAATCGAATTGGGAAATGCGGAAACCTCCTGAATATAAACGCCGGGTGTTTTGTACGAAGTAGCCATACTTGCGGAGTGCTGTTTAGGTGAGTAAATGTGTTGCGCTGCAGGCACAACAAGGTAGCGGTACTGCTACTTAATGCCAACAGTAGTTGCATTATTTTTCAACTGTTTCAATACGTTTCATTCAACTCCACTTATGCTGGTTACTGCACAAATCATTATTCATCGGCCTTCTTCCGAAGTATTGGAGGCTTTTTTGCATACCCAACATACACAGGCATGGTGGCAGGGTTGCCACACATTTGCCGATGTAGCAGCAGGTTATATCAGCTGGCAATGGCGTGATGCGGACGGCCGTTTTCAATACATCAGCAGTGGTGCTTTACAACAATACGAACCAGGTTTGTTTTTGCAAATACGCCACATGTGGCAATACGATGTTGAAAAAGCCAATCCGTTGGGCCCCGTTGATTTGCTGATAGAATGTACACCACAATCGGGGCATACCTTATTGCATATTCAGCATGGGCCATTTGCCACACACAGTGCCGAATGGCAGGCGTATGCTGCGGCTGTAGAAAGCGGCTGGCAGCAAGTGTTGCCACAGCTCAAGCAATATTTGGAAAGCGCTACAGTTTAGCCACAAAGCGGCCAATGAGCGGCAATTTTACCAGCTCTTTTTGCTCCACTTTGGCAATAAACAGCGCATAGCCCGCAAACAGTACGGCTGCTATCAAACCCTTGCCCCACAGCGATGTAATGAAAGGATTGATACCCCAATTGTGCAAGGCATACAAACCAACGGCTATCAGCAAATAAGCGAGGTATTTTTTCCAGGCGTAAGGCACGGGATAATAGCGCTGCCCCATGCGGTAGCTTACCAGCATCATGGCGGTGTAGCAAATAAATGTAGCCCATGCACTGCCGGTGTACCCAAACAGCGGAATCCACCATACGTTGAGCAATACCGTTACCAATGCGCCACCCAGTGTAATCCACGCACCGGTCCAGGTTTGGTTGGTGAGCTTGTACCAAATACTGAGGTTGTAATAAATACCGAGAAACACACTGGCCATAGCCAATATCGGAATGATGGCAGAGCCTTCGTTGTACGCTGCAAAATTTTCGCCATAGGCCATGCGGGTTATCAGTGGCAGGCCCAATGCTATGCCCAGCCACATAAGGCTGCAGGCTATCACAAAAAACTTCATTACACGGGCATAAGTACGTGGTGCGTTATCACCGGTGCTTTGTTTGAAAAAGAAAGGCTCGGCAGCCATTTTAAACACTTGAATAAACATGGTAATGAGTACTGCCACTTTGTAGCTGGCACCAAAAATGCCGAGTTGTCGTTTCTCTTCTTCTAATGGCAAATCGAGTACATGGCTGTATACCAGGCGGCTCAGCATTTCATTAATCATGCCACCAAAACCCACAATAATTAACGGATACGCATATTGCATTACCTGCTTCCACAGTTTGGCATCAAACTCAATGCGCAGTGCTTTCCACTCTTCCCACAGCAGCAAGAGTGATATGGCACTGGCGATGGCATTGGCCACTATGTAATAGCCAATACCAAATGATGGGTTGTAAAACAACAGCCATGCATCGTTGGGGTTTTGTGCATAGCGCAGCGGACAAAAACGCAGGAAGTAAAAGCTGAGCAACACTGTAAGGCCAATGTTCATCACTTTTACAAAAGCATACTTGCGGGGCCGCTCCTGATGCCGCAGCCGGGCAAAAGGAATGGCAGAGAGTGTATCAAAAAACAGGATGTACACCATCCACCGGAAGTACTCGGGCTTTGCTTCCAATGAAGTGAAGCGGGCCAATGGCTCGGTAAACAACAACAGCAAAACGGAAAACACAATACTGCTGCTGATGATAGATACACTCAAGGTATTGAACAGCTTTTTTTCTTCGGTATGCTGTACAAAACGGAAATAGGCTGTTTCTAATCCGTAGGTAAACAGAATGTTTAGAAACGGAATGAGGGCATACACCTGTGTGATATCGGCAGTAACGGTAGGGCCATACCACCTGAACAAAAAGATGGACAGCAGATAGCCCAAAAATCGGGTAGCAATGGTGGGTACTCCGTACCACAAGGTTTGTCCGGCTAACTTTTTTACACTACCCAATTGGTCTGTTTTTATTGCAATTTATAAAGATGTGCAGCAATGGATCAGGCAAACGAAGAAAGGCGCAGGAATATTATTAATTTTAACGCAGTGCGGATGAATGTTTTCTGTTGCACTTAGCTTAAAACATGATGCTGCAAAAAGCAACACACACTTGTTTAGTACCTAAAATTGTACCCCATGAAAAGAAGTTTTTTCTTGCTAATCAGCATTTGCATTTCAGCAACACTATTAGCGCAAATGCCCGATTCGGTTAAAGCACATCCTACCCGGCATGGGAGTGTCGATTTTTTTGGAGTGAGCTATCCGTGCAGCATCAGTGAGTATGATGCGCCACCCGATGTAGTAGAAGCAGCAGTAAAAGAATACATGCAGCAGCATGGCCATAAAGCGGATAGCCGCAAAGGTTTTTTGGTGTATAGAAATGTGCGGCTAACGCATGTACACAATGGCCAGCCGGTCGATATGTTTGTACTCGTAGAAGCCAAAAGCCGCCAGGAAAAAGAAAAAACAATTGTACATACCATTACAGCAGAGCCCGGAAAAATTCCAGACAAGAAACCAGAGAAAGGAGCAATAACGCCGTCGGCCGTGGTAATAGCCGCAGGTGGTGCTGCGATGCTGTCGCACCTCGGTAGCAATGTAGCAGGCAAAGAACATGTGCGACAGCTTGGGTTACAACAAGCCGTGGTATTAAAAAACGAACGCAAACTGAAAGACTTGCAAGATGATTTGGCAGCCATGCAAAAGAAAGTTGAGCAGCTACAAAAAGACATGGCCCAAAACCAAAAAGATCAGGAAGCGGCCACCAAACTAATAGAAGAAGAAAAGAAGAAACTGGCTGAGCTGGAAGCGAAAAAGCCCGGCACCGGCAATTGATTGTTAGGGCTGTGCCAGCTTTTTATTTTTCAGAAAGGCAGAGTCCGTTAGTGCGGATAAAAAGGCTACCAACTGCCCCTTTTCAAAATTGGAAAGGGGTATTTTATTTTTCACCAGCGGGTCGGTGGTGGGCCCGTTGATAACGCCGCTGTTGTAGTGCTCCAGTACCTGGTACACATCAAAAAAGCGACCATCGTGCCCGTAGTAGCTGCTCACCATTATGTTGCGCAAAGAAGGCACCCGAAACTTGAGGCTGTCGGCCGGGTTTTGGGTGATGCGCATCCGACCGTTGTCTTGCAGCACTGCATCTACACTCAGGCCGGTGTTGCGGTAGCTGAGGTCGGTAAACAAGGGCTCTTTGTGGCAGCTGGCACATTTTTGTTTGAAGATGTCGTAGCCCAAACTTTCGGGCAGGTTAAATGTCGCTTCGCCCCGCATCACTTTATCGTATTTGCTATTGGCACTTACCATGGTGAGCATAAACTGGCTGAGGGCCTGCGTCATGCGTTTGGTGTTGATGTCATCACTACCGAAGGCTGCTGTAAACATGCTGCGATACACCACATCGGCCCGCAATTTGTTCAGCACATTGTCGATGGTTTCAGCCATTTCTACCGGGTTGGTAATGGGCGCCAGCGGTTGTAAATCGAGGTGGGTAATACCGCCATCATGATGAAACTCGCTGTACCAGGCCATGTTTTGCAAGGGCGGTGCATTGCGCAGCGTATGGCTGTTGTTGAAGCCATGGCTCAGGTCGTGGGCAAAAGTGCCAAAGGCTGCATCTTGCTGGTGGCAGCTGGCGCAGGGAAACTGTCCGTCTTTGCTGAGGCGGCCATCATAAAACAATTTTTTACCCAGTGCAATGCCTTCTTCGGTGAGTGGATTGTCGGCAAAATTGTACACGGCATTTGGCCAGCCAGCCGGTTGCGTAAAGCTGACAGGCGTTACAGCCTTCACTGCTGTTGAATCATTTTTATTGCAACTCAACAGCAGCAAAAAAGCAAAGCTCGTTATGTACATGAATCGCTGCATGTGTCAATACTGAACTTCTTTGAGTGAAAACATATTGGCGTAGTTGTTGGCTATTTTCAACGCCAACGCACCTGGTTCCATGGTCGTACTTTCGGTACCAATGGAAATATTAGCCGCACCGGTAAACCACTTCAGTGCATCTGCCTGTAAAATAATATTGAAGCGACTGCCGGTGGTAATGGGCAATGAAGTACTGAAAGGAATGCTCACCTGCCGCAAGGCATTTTGCCCGGTACGAAAACCGCCAATGTGGTAAGTAACAGCTTGCAGTGGCGCCGTGCTCACAAACGAACGGCCTTCAAGCTTGGCAAAAATGTAGCCGCTGTTCCAGGTCCAAAACATACCATTGGCAGGGTCCAATGCTCCGGTTTGAACGCCGCTTACATTGCGGGTACTGTCTACACCAATCCAAAAGCGTAAGGTTTTTACCTGACCGGCTTTTACCGGTATGCTGAATGATTTGGATGCTGCATTGGCTTCATCTACCAAAAAATAACTGTCTTGTATTTTTTGCTCTTCATTATTGTCGTATACCACCGAAAAGTTGGAGAGATAATATTTGAACACATTAATGGTGACCGGATCGCCGGAGGCAATGGTCACCTGTGTGCCCAACTGCAAGGGTGCTGCACCGGCTGCATGTTGTATGCTGATGGTTACCGGAACATCAGTAGCCGCAGTGTCCGATTTTTTTCGGCAACCCAGGGCCACAACTATTGTTATCAAAATGAGTGAAGCAAGTTGTTTCATACGTCAGGTGTGTTAATCGGTGAAGCTCACTTTACCACGACTCTTTTTAATATCGCTGCGCTGCTTTTTGCCGGCAATGCGTTTTTCTTTAGCGGCCTTGCTGGGCTTGGAAGCAATTCGTGCTTTTTTTGGCGTTAATGCTTTCGCCACAAGCTCCTGCATTTTGCGCAGCACTTCGGCTTTGTTCGATAGCTGGGTGCGGTGTGTTTGAGCTTTTACATACAGCACTTGCTCGGCCGTGAGCCGGTGTGCCAGTTTTTGCAAGAGCAGCTGCCGCTGGGCATCGCTGAGCACAGCAGAGTTGGCCACCGACCAAAAGCCGGTTACCGCCGTTTCTACCTTGTTTACGTTTTGACCGCCCTTGCCACCGCTGCGGCTAAACTGGTATTGTATTTCGTGTGCAAAATCGGGCTGCATAAGAGGCTAAAGATAACACGCATGGCCCGCAACTGATGGTGCTGTAAAGTTTTAGGAGAAAATTGGAGCGGCGAATGGTTGAACCAGCAATTCAGCGTTAACCACAGAGGCGAAGAAGGGAACACAGTGGGCACGGCGTTTTTTGCTACAACAACTCTGTGACCACCTTTCTCCGCGGTAAAAAAACTTGGCTTCTTAGCGTCTTCGCGTTGAACCAAAAATCTTGCTATTGTTGGTCGCCGGACCAACAACAGAATTGGACTGATGCTCTCCGTTATCTCTTTTCCCCGCGGTAAAAACCCTTCGCTTCTTCGTGTCTTCGCGTTGAAATAAAAACTATCCGCCTGATTGCAATGCAGCAATAGCAGCTTCCAGTTCCTTCACTTTCTTTTCCAGTTCGGGCAGGCGGCGGCTGACGGCCTGGCTGCGCAGGGCGGAGGTATAATCGTAAGCAGGAGAGCCGGTCACGGCCTTACCATTGTCCAATGATTTGCTCACCCCGCTTTGTGCATTGATTTTGGCACCATCACCAATTTTGATGTGGCCCACAATACCTGCCTGTCCGCCAATCATTACGCCCTTGCCTATTTTGGTGCTACCGCTGATGCCGGTTTGTGCCGCTATCACGGTGTGGCTGCCAATTTCTACGTTGTGGGCTATTTGTACGAGGTTGTCAATTTTGGCACCGGCATGCACAATGGTGCTGCCAATGGTAGCCCGGTCGATGGTGCTGTTGCTGCCCACTTCCACATCGTCTTCCAACACCACATTACCCATTTGCGGCACTTTTTTAAACGTGCCGTCGGCCTGTGGCGCAAAGCCAAAACCATCGCTGCCAATGACAGTGCCGGCATGCACAATTACGTTTTTACCCAGCACACAGCGGTGATACACTTTTACGCCGGGGTTGAGCACGGTGTTGTCGCCAATGGTTACATCATCGCCAATAAACACCTGCGGGTAAATTTTTACGTTGTTGCCAATGCGAACATTTTTACCGATGTAGGCAAATGCACCAATGTACACGTCGTTACCCATAGTGGCGGTATCATGTACAAAAGAAGGTTCTTCGCGGCCACTGAGCATCTGGCGTTGCATGGCTTCGTACTGGCTCAGCAGCGCAGCAAAGGCGCTATACGCATCGGGCACCCGAATGAGGGTAGCCTGCACGGACTGCTTCAGCTCCAGCGATTCGTTTACGATGACTACAGAGGCCTGTGTGGTATAGAGGTATTCTTCGTATTTGGGGTTGGCCAAAAAGGCTAACTGTCCGGCTTGGGCTTCTTCAATTTTGCCAAAGCCACTTACGGCTGCCTGTGCGTTGCCTTCTACGCGGCCACCGGCCAGCTGGGCAATTGTTGCTGCGGAAAACGTCATAACTCTAAACGGCGTTGCTGCGGTTTTTAATGGGGATGCCATAGCCTCAAACGCTGAGGTAGCAAATATACTGTTTGCCCACCGTGGCGGCGAGGCTCTGCTGAATGAGGGCATTGTCGACCTGCGAAATATCCCGCACACTGCCATCCTTAAACAAGATGTTGATGCGTTCATCGTCGGTTTTGTAGGTGGTGTTGCGGGCTTCGCCGGTAAATACCAGGTAGCCAAGTTCTTCCTCCGTCACATCGGGATGCGCCTGTCGGATAGCGGCCTTTTTTTGTGCAATTACTTCCGGCGCTATGGGCTCCGACTGCAGTTTGATTTTAAACAGGTTGCGGTTGAGCAGGCAGGTACACATGGTAGCCAGCACCCTGTCTGGGTGGTGCTGCCACTCTTTAATGGCCATCATCACATCCACATCGTCGAGCATGGTAAAGCGGCGCAGCAGCTCAGCAGCATCTTCGGTATCGGGGCGATTGTACAGCACATAGTGCAGGTTGGGGTGGCAGCCGGCGCCAATTTCACGGGCACGGCGCACAATGCGTACCAGCATTTGCTCGGCCGCCAGCACGGTTTTGTGCAGGTACACCTGCCAGTACATCAGGCGGCGGGCCACCAAAAACTTTTCGATGCTGTACACGGCTTTCTCTTCCACCATCAATTGGCCATTGTGCACGGTCAGCATTTTAATAATGCGGTCGTAGCCAATTACCCCTTCGCTTACGCCGGTAAAAAAGCTGTCGCGGTTGAGGTAGTCCATGCGGTCTACATCAAGCTGCCCGCTTACCAGTTGGTGCAAAAAAGGTTTGTGGTAAGTATTGTTGAAAATGGCCAATGCAATATCCAGTGCCCCGTTCAGCTCGGCATTGAGGTGCTCCATAATGAGGCGGCTCATGGTTTCGTGGTGTACGCCTTGTACCAAGGTGCCTTCGAGTGCATGGCTGAAGGGACCGTGGCCTACATCGTGCAGCAGTATGGCCACTTTGGCGGCGGTAGCTTCTTCGGGGGAAACGTCAATGCCTTTGCGTTGCAGTTCGCCCAGCGCCTGACACATGAGGTGGTAGGCACCCAGGCTATGGGCCATACGGGTGTGCACGGCACCGGGGTACACCAGGTGGGCAAAAGCCATTTGGTAAATGCGCCGCAGCCGCTGATAATAGGGGTGACTGACTACCCTAAACACCACCGGATCGTCGATGCTGATGAAACCGTAAATCGGGTCGTTGATGATTTTGCCTTTGAAACTCATGTGGGGGCAAAAGTCGGTCATTAGGGGGAAATGAAAGATGTGGGCTTTTTGAACCACAGAGGTAAAGGAGGTTGGCACAGAGGGGCACAAAGGGTTTATGGGAGTTTGCGCTAGGCAGTGGGCTCCCGATAGCTATCGGGATGGCAGGGCATCCGTTCAGCTACTGCAAACTGAAAATTGCAAACTGCAAACTGATGTTTAGAACCACGAAGGCACAAAGGAGGCACTAAGGGTCACGAAGTTTTGTTGTATGCGCTGTATTCCTGTCATCCAACATCTGTTATCTAACGTCTAATCCGTGCAAATCCGTTCCCTATCCTGTACATCCGTGTCCTATAATCCGCGTCCCATTCTTCAGATGCTTCGTATTTTGTGCTGGTGGAACCACTTTTCGACGACGAATATTTTATGCGCAGGGCGCTGCAAGAGGCACAGATAGCTTTCGACAAGGATGAAATTCCGGTGGGGGCGTTGGTGGTGCAAGACAATAAAATCATTGGCCGCGGCCACAACCAAACCGAGCTGCTGCACGATGTAACGGCCCATGCTGAAATCATTGCCCTAACAGCGGCTTTCAATCATTTGGGTGCCAAGTACCTGCCCGATGCAACCTTGTTTGTAACACTGGAACCCTGCCACATGTGTGCCGGCGCTTTGTACTGGAGCAAAATTGGCCGTATTGTGTACGGCGCTGCCGATGAGAAGCATGGCTACCGGAAATTTTATGGACATCAGTCGCCCTTTCACCCCAAAACGGTGGTGGAAAGTGGCCTGCTGGCAACAGCCGGTGCCGAACTCATGAAAACATTTTTTCAGCGAAAACGAACTGCCAAATGATACAACTGAAAATATGTATGCTATTGGTTTTGCTGGCAAGTGCAGGAAATAGGGCATTAGCACAGCAATCAGCTTTTAGAGTAATCATCAACAGTGATTATCTGGAAGCTGGCGATACTCTCGAAATTAATGCTGAGTATGCTGTGGGCGACCGGAAACTACCTCCCGCTACTTTGGCCGTAACGCTGATGAAAGAGGGTGAGCCCGACAAGTTTTGGCAAATGCGATGGCCGCTGGTGAATGGCAAATGCATGGGCAGTATTGTGTTGCCCGATAGCATGCCTGCCGGTTTGTATAATCTGGCATTCGCTATTCAGCCCCGGTTTCTCAAAATGTTTTGCGATTACATTTACCCTGATAAGCCGAGAGATTTGCTGGCGGTATTTTCTCATATTGGCGGCTTACAAAAGTTTCCCGTAAAAGCTACACCGAATCGTCGTTTTGTATTGGAGGATATATTAATCACCGGTGATGTATCACTTAGTTTTCAGCAGCCAAATGATGAAGATGGCACGCCTGTGATGATGCGGGTGGATGCCTGGCTCGACTCCAGTTTTACGCCAGCTGCTTACGGGGTAAAACAATTGGCGGTAAACCAGCTCAACGATTCTACTTTTTTGCCCCAGCGGTTGTACAAGGAAAGTTTTTTCAAAGGTGATTTCAGTTGTTTTCAGGCCAACTATGCTGCTAAGTTGAAAGCCGATAAAGTGGCCGGTTTGCCACTTGCCAAACAGTTTGATAGCTTGTACATACCTGCCGCTTTAAAAGAAGGGGCCAGCCATGTGTACAATTGCCTCGAAGACAGTGTAGCTACTGCAGCAAGTAATGTGTACGAACTGCTGCAGCAACGCCTGAAGGGTTTTGACATCAACTATTGGGGTTCAGTAGAAAATGTGCGGACGTATAATCAATCATCATCCAACCTTAAGCTTTTGCAAAATGAATTGATGCTGGTTTGGAAAGATCAGTTGTACCGCTTGTATTTCGACGGAGTGTATGGAGATGCCAGTATAATGATATTGCCACCTGGCGCCTTTGGCAGCATTCGCATTTTCGATCCGCCTTTTTACACAGAGCCTTCCACTAAAAAGCAATTTGGCACCATTGCTTTTTTCAGTAAGCGGTATCCGTTTGTACAGCCGTTTCCGTACCGCAGCCATTTTCAAATTCGGGGCTATACCCCCGACGTTTACAATTTACCGCGGTAGCCTGTTATCATTTCCTGAATTCGCATCCAATGCCAACAATGCTTGTTTACCTTTGTTAGCTCTTCAGATCTCTATTTTCAAACAATTAAAAACTCAATAGCATGGCTTTTACATTAGATCCGCTGCCTTACGCCAGCAATGCGTTGGAACCTTACTTCGATCAGCAAACCATGGAAATACATCATGGCAAACACCATCAGGCCTATGTAACCAACCTGAACAATGCCATTGCCGGTACCCCCAACGAAGGCAAGAGCCTCGAGGAACTGGTAGCCAACGCTGGTGCCATTGGTGGCCCCGTACGCAACAATGGTGGTGGCCACTGGAACCACGCTTTCTTTTGGGCACAACTGGCGGTAAACAACGGCGCTGCACCAACCGGTAAGCTGGCTGCCGCCATCGAAGCCGACCTGGGTGGCTACGACAAACTGAAAGAAGAATTTAAAAAAGCTGGTATCGGTCGCTTTGGTAGTGGCTGGGCCTGGTTGATTGTAAAAGATGGCAAACTGGCCATCAGCAGCACGCCTAACCAAGACAACCCGCTGATGGATGTAGCCGAAGTAAAAGGTACGCCCATCCTCGGCCTCGATGTATGGGAGCATGCCTACTACCTGAAGTATCAAAACCGTCGCCCCGACTTTATTGATGCTTTCTGGAGCGTGGTAAACTGGGATGTAGTAGCAGAACGCTACGAAAAAGCCCTCGGTGCTTAATACCAAATACAAGCATAAACAATAAAGCCGGTCATGTACCGGCTTTATTGTTTTGTGAAATGATGTCTGGAGGAGGTTTGAACTACAGCGGTTCTTAAAATCTTATGGCATTTTTACAACCGCTTCTTTTGATATGCCGTATGTAAAATGATTTCAACAATATTGATTTGGATGAGAACAAATCATCCAAGCATAAAAGCTGATAATCGGTTTTGCAGTGATTTACGCAGGGGGAGGCGATGGCTCGGCAAAACGGGCGGAGCCGTCGGGTTTGCCTTGATCCCGATAACTATCGGGATTCTTTGGTTACTTTCTTTTTTTCAAGAAAAAGAAAGTAACAAGGCTGATACGGAATCATGTTGCGAAAAATGAATACGCAACAATAAAACAACTGCTTTGTAAAGGAAATGAGCAAGAGTTGAGAAGGACTTTATTAAAGATGAAAAAATTTCGCCCACAATTAAAACGCACACTCCGCCGGCTCGGCCGCACCCTGCTGGCATTGTATCTGTTGGCCATTATCGGTGGCCTCATTGCCGATCAATATGTGCAGTTCAGGCAAAGCGATGCAGAAACGCAACAGTTTTTTGCCAACCGCCAACAGCCCATTCACATCGGCTATTATCAATCGCAGCAAAGACAGATGCGGTATATCTATACAGCAGATGATGCCAGTAAGCCAATCATTTTATTCATACATGGTGCCCCGAGTAGCAGTAGTTATTTCCGCGATTACCTGAGTGATACCAACCTGCGCAAAGCTGCCAACCTGTTTGCGGTAGATCGTCCGGGTTATGGCTATTCCGGCTTTGGCGAACCCGAGCCTTCCATTGCCAAACAGGCAGCCATGATTGCCCCCATTTTGCAGCAGCTGCACAAGCAATCGAGGCCGGTGCTGTTGGTGGCCGCTTCGTATGGCACCAGCATTGCAGCCCGCATGGCCATGGATTATCCGCAGCTGGTAGATGGCCTTGTACTCTTGGCCCCCTCACTGGCCCCGGGCCAGGAAAAAACCTACGACGTGAGTTATGTGCTGGAGTCGCCTTTCTTTTCGTGGGCACAACCCCGCATGATTCATTCAGCCAATGTAGAAAAGCTTTCGCACCGCCAACAGCTGGAAGCCATGCTGCCCTATTGGAAAAACATCACCGTGCCAGTCACTTATTTTCAGGGCGCTGATGATGAACTCATATACACCAGCAACGCAGCCTTTGCCAAACAACAACTCATCAATGCCAGCGAATTGAATGTGCACATGCTGCCGGGACTGGGCCACCTCATTGCATTTAAAGCAAGGCCGGTGATTGTGCCTGCCATTGTAAACATGCTGCCCAAAGCAGCGCAGTATTTTGCGCAGCGAAAGCAAGATGTAGTGCAACCGCAACTTACTGCTGTGCTGCCTGCTGCAGCATCAACCAATCGACAGTAGTTACTATTTTTCATCAGTTTTTTTACCCGCATTAGCCATTAACTTGTTGGCCTAAACAAGCTATTGGCATCGTCTACACAAATACAAGCAGTTGATACCTGGCACATGCACCTCAGTGGATTGGTGCAGGGCGTAGGCTTTCGGCCACTGGTATACCAGCTGGCTAAGGCTGCAAGTTTGCAAGGTGCTGTGTGCAACGATGCAGACGGGTTGCACATTTGGGTAAATGCATCAGCACAGGCAGCAGCTCATTTTTTACAAGCAATATTGGCAGCAGCACCGCCCCGTTCGGTGGTTACAAATAGTACGCTGGTAAAGGCCGAACCACAAACGTTCAACGGATTTACGATTGTGCTGGCCAACGCCCCGAAAGCGCCCCGCTTATGGATACCACCCGACTTTGCATTGTGTGAAGATTGTAAACGGGAGTTGCATGAAGCCGGTAACCGAAGGGAGCATTATCCATTCATTACCTGCACTACCTGCGGGCCACGGTATTCCATCATACAGCATTTGCCTTTCGAAAGAGGGTACACAACAATGCAGCCTTTTACGTTGTGCGATACCTGCGCTACAGAATACAACAACGTACATGACCGGCGCTTTTTTGCACAAACTACTTCCTGCCCCAACTGTGGTGTGCAAATGACATTGACCATGCCGGATGGCAGCGTCATCACCGATACGGCCGCCGTATTGGAGCAACTGCTCACCACTTTACAGGCAGGAAAAATGGTAGCCATCAAAGGCATAGGCGGCTTTTTATTGCTTACCGATGCGGGCAATGCCACTGCCATCGACAGGCTCCGTAACCGGAAAAAAAGACCAGCGAAACCACTGGCAGTCATGTATCCATCTTTGCAAATGTTGGAGCAGCATGTAAGCCTGACAGCCATACAACAAACATGGCTTACTTCACCAGTTGCACCCATTGTATTGCTGCCGATAACTGGACCAATGCAAGAAGAGTTGGCAACCGAACAATTGGCTCCGGGCTTGCAGAAGCTGGGCATAATGCTGCCCTATGCGCCGCTGTTTGAATGGCTGTTGACAGCCTATAAAAAACCAGTGGCGGCTACCAGTGCCAACCTGAGTGGGTCGCCCATCATTTACCAAAATGAACAAGCACAGCAGCACCTGCTGCAAGTAGCTGATGTATTGCTGTATCACAACCGAAACATTGTGATGCCGCAGGATGACAGTGTACTCAGCATGGCTGCACAAAGCCAAACACCGGTATGGCTGCGCCGAAGCCGTGGCCTGGCGCCGGCATGCTCATTTTATACCCCACTACGCCAAGAGCCCATGCTGGCTACCGGGGCGTTGATGAAAAGCAGTTTTGCCATTGCACAAGATGGGATGACCTACATCAGCCAGTACATGGGCAGCACCGAAAGCTACGATGCACAACTCATGTACAGAGAGGGTTTGGTGCATGTGCAACAACTCTTGCAGCACCGGCCTTCGGCGATAATTACTGATAAACACCCTGCGTATTTCAGCCATGAGCTGGCCCTGGAGTTGGCTGCTGAACACAAGTGTCCCTTGTTGCTGGTACAGCACCACAAAGCACATGCTGCAGCAGTGTTGGCCGAAAATAATTTACTGCATCAATCTGAATCCGTGCTGGCGGTGGTGATGGATGGCACAGGTCTGGGTGATGATGGCAACAGCTGGGG